>NZ_BACW01000405.1:0-8439 GCF_000333315.1 Curtobacterium sp. B8 | reverse complement strand
GTGCTGCACGCCCCGGGCGCCCCGTGCACCGTCACCGTCGACGACCGCGCTGCGGAGCAGCTCGTGGTGCGTGTCGCGAACGGCGCGCCGACGCTGCCCGGCAGCGGCGGGGCCGCCGCCGGCGGCAACGGACTGCGTGGGATGCGTGAGCGGGCAGACCTGGTCGGGGCGCGCCTCCAGGCCGGTCCGCAGGACGGAGGCGGTTGGCTCGTGGAGCTGACGCTCGGCCGGGAGGCACCGCTCACGCCCGCCACGGAGGTGCGGCCGTGATCCGGGTCCTGGTGGCGGACGACCAGCCGCTCGTCCGTGCCGGCGTGACGGCCCTGCTCGACGCGGAGCCCGACCTCGAGGTGGTCGCGGTCGCCGCTGACGGCGGCGAAGCACTCGAGGCCGCCCGACGGACCCGTCCGGACGTCGCGTGCCTCGACGTCCGGATGCCGGTCCGGAACGGCATCGAGGTCGCCCGCGAGCTCTGCGCACCGGGGGCCGATCCGGAGGTGCCGGTGCTCATGCTGACGACGTTCGACCTCGACGACTACGTGTTCGGCGCCCTCGAGGCGGGTGCGTCCGGGTTCCTCCTCAAGGACGCCGACCCCGACACCATCACCGGGGCGGTCCGGCAGGTGGCGGCGGGGAACGGCACCCTCGACCAGGCCCTCACCCGTCGGGTACTGCGGGAGTTCGTGTCCCGCCGGAGCCTCCAGCCCGTGACGGGCGCCCGCGCCGACGGGCTGCTCACCGCCCGCGAGCGTGACGTGCTGCTGCTCCTCGCCCAGGGGATGTCGAACGAGGACATCGCTGCCGCGCTCGTCGTGGAGGTGTCGACGGTGAAGTCGCACCTCGCACGGATGCTGCCGAAGCTCGGGGTGCGGTCGCGGCTGCAGGCGGTGGTCTGGGCGTACCAGAACCGCGTGGTCGCGGTGCCGGGTGCGGAGGACGGCCGTCCCGCCTAGCATTGGCGCGACCAGGACGGCGGAGGACAGGGCCTCGGCCGGGGGAGGCACGACCATGCCCGTTCGAACCATGCCGTGGACGTCCGCGGCCACCGCGGCCGCCGCACTCGCCGCCACGCTCGTCGGGGCCGGGGTGGTGTCCGCGTCGCCGGCCGTCGCAGCCACGTCGCCGACGGCAGGCGCGTCGTGTCCGTCGGGCACGCTCAGCCTCCGCACGCTCGAGTCCGGGTGCACCACGTCGACCGGCACCGTCCGGCTCGCCGACGGCCGCACGTTCGCCGTCCCCGCACGCGGTGAGTCCGTCGCAGCACTGAGCGTCGCGGCCGCGGGTGCCGAGGAGCTGCCCGAGGTCGTCGTGACGAACACCGGGAACTCCGGCGTCGCGGTCCGGGTCGGCGAGGCGTGGCAGGGCTCGCCGTCGGCCGTCCGGCAGGCGGAACGCTCGACCCTCGGGACCGCGGACACCGCGGACACTGCGGACACCGGCGCGGTGACGGTGCGTCCGAGCGCGGCCTCGACGAAGTGCACGAGCAAGGCCAACACGCAGAACGACTACCGGTGGTCGAGCACCGTGCAGTGGTACTACAACCCGAGCGGGACGCGCACGACCTACGGCGACGACGCACTCCGGGCCGCCGCGGACGCCTGGACCGGGACCATCACGTCGTGCGGCACCACCGTGACGTCCTCGGCGCGGGAGAGCTTCGTCCGCGAGGCCACGCAGGCGCCCGACCTCACGAAGGACGGCGGGTGCGCGACGAACAACGGGTACAGCGTCATGGGCTGGGGTGCGCTCCCGGCCGGCACGCTCGGCGTGACGTGCGTCTGGTACGACCAGAACGGTGTCGCACGCGAGGCCGACCAGCGGTACGCGACGCGGTACTCGTGGTCCTCCACCGCCACGTGCTCGGGCAGCCGGTACGACATGCAGGCCGTCGCGACGCACGAGTGGGGCCACCTGTACGGCCTCGGCCACGTGGCGAGCGGCACCGGCCAGGTGATGGAGCCGTCCGGCGGCACCTGCGCGACCGGATCGCGGACGCTCGGGCTCGGCGACATGACGGGCATCGCGGCGAAGTACTGAGCGGTCGGGCGCGGCCGCGCTCCCCGGCCCTCCGGCTCGGCCGCCCAGACCCGCCCTGGTTCGCTGGACGCATGGCAGCGCTCCCGACCGTCACGGTCGTCGTCCCCGTGCTCGACGACGCCGAGCAGCTGCGCACGTGCCTCGCCGCGATCGCGCGGCAGACCCGGTCGGCGGAGGAGGTGGTCGTGGTCGACAACGGGAGCTCCGACGACAGTGTCCGCGTCGCGCTCGACGCCCGAGCCCGGGTCGTGCGCGAGGCGTTCCCGGGCATCGCGGCCGCCGCGAGCACGGGCTACGACGCGGCGACCGGGGACGTGATCGCCCGGATCGACTCGGACACGGTCGTGCCCGAGGACTGGCTCGGACGCGCACTCCCCTGGTTCGCCGACCCGCTCGTGACGGCCGTGGCCGGCCCCGGGGCGTTCCGGGGGCTCGGTCCCGTCGCCTCGGCGTTCTGGCGGACCGCCTACATGCGCGCGTACTTCGTGCTCATGGCCGGAGCGCTCGGACGACCGCCGCTGTTCGGCTCGAACGCGCTGTTCCGACGGACCGCCTGGCTCGCCGTCCGGCACCGCGTGCACCGCCACGACCCGATGGTCCACGACGACGTCGACCTCTCGCTGCAGTTCGACCCGCGCTGGCGGACCGTGCTCGACCGGGCGCTCGTCGTCTCGGTGTCGGGCGACCCGGTCCGGGACCGGAGCGGGATGCTCCGGCGGGTCCAGAGGGCTGTGCACACCTTCGCGGTGTCGTGGCGCCGTGCCGTGCCGCCCGCCCGGCTGCTGCGGCGGTTCCGGCACGAGACCCGCCCGGTGCCGACGGGTGGGACGCCCACCGGGGCGGCGGTGACCGCTCCGGTCCGCGCTGACGGTCCCGCCCCGGCAGAGGCGTCCGTGGCCGGACCTACGATCGTGGGATGACCCCTCGCCGCACGGTCGCGACCGTGGCCACCGCGTTTCGACCGGGAGGCCCGTGGAGGGGCCGCACCGTGCCTCCCGTCCGGCGTCTGGTCACCCCGTGAACCGCACCGACCGGCTCTACGCACTGGTCGAAGCGCTCCGAGCGGTCGCGCCGCGACCGCTCAGCGCCCGACGCCTCGCCGAGCGGTTCGAGGTGAGCGTGCGCACGATCGAACGCGACCTCTCGGCGTTGCAGCAGGCCGGGGTGCCGATCTGGGCCGAGCCGGGGCGGACGGGCGGGTACTGCCTGGACCGGGAGCACACCCTGGCGCCGCTCGGTCTGACCGCGGACGAGGCGCTCGCGGTCACGGTCGGACTCGGCGCGCTCGCGAACGGACCCTTCCGCGACGCCGCTGCGCGTGCCCTCGGCAAGGTGCACGCGGCGACCCGGGACGAGCGGCTGGCGGAGTCGCTCGCCGTCGCTCGTCGGATCGCGTTCCTCGAACCCGACGACGAGGATGCTCCCGCAGACGTCGTGGCCGCTGCGCTGCGCGACGGGCAGGTCCTCCGACTCCGCTACCGCGACCGCGACGGCGAGCCGAGCGACCGCGAGGTCGAGCCCCTCGGGTACGTCGTCCGCGACGGCGTCTGGTACCTCGTCGCCTGGTGTCGTCTCCGCCGAGCGGTCCGGGCGTTCCGCACGGGACGGATCGTGACGCTCGAACCGACCGGCGAGCACGCACCGCTCCGGCCGTTCCGCGCCGCGGACCTCGACATCCCGTACGGCACCACGCGGCACGTGGTCGAGGACTGACCGCCTCCGTCACCTCGGCGGGATCACCGACAGGACGGTGTCGCGGACGCGCTGCACACTGCCCGCATGGCATTCGCTTCGATCCGCATCATCACCGACGACCTCGACCGGCTCGTCACCTTCTACGAGCACGTGACCGGCACCTCGGCACACCGTCCGGCGCCGGTGTTCGCCGAGTTCCGCGGCGGGGAGCACGGCCCCACGCTCGCGATCGGCTCCACCGCCACCGTGGCGGTGCTCGGCGACCGGGCTCCGCGCCCGAGCAGCAACGACTCGGTGCTCGTCGAGTTCGAGGTGGCCGACGTGGACGCCGAGTTCGCGCGACTGCGTGACGTGCTCCACGACGTCGTCCTCGAGCCGACGACGATGCCGTGGGGGAACCGCTCGACGCTGTTCCGCGACCCCGACGGCACCGTCGTCAACCTGTTCAGCCGACCGACGGGCGGCTGGACAGCGGGCGGCTGACCGGCAGACCGCGACCGACTGGTGGGGGCCGGCCGGACGCGGTCCGGCCGGCTGTGGCTCACTCCGCCGCGGCCCGGAGGAACGCGGCGATCTCCGTGGAGCCGCCGTTGAACCGCACCGTGTGACCAGCGGTCCCGGGGTCCTCGACGACGTCCGCGACCACGTGCGCGACGTCGCCGCGCGGCACCTCGGACGACGAGCCGTCCCAGTCGACGCGACCGGTCGGCTCGTCGTCGGTGAGGGTGCTCGGCGCGACCACGGTCCAGGCGAGCCCGGAGTCGCGGAGCACGGCGTCCGCGACGTACTTCGACTGCGCGTACGCGAAGAAGTCGTCGTCCTGCGGCACGCCGTGGTCGAGGACCGAGCCGGACCACGACACCATGACGTAGCGGTCGACGCCGGCACGAGCCGCTGCCTGTACGGTCAGCACCGCGGCGTCCCGGTCGATGGCCCACGTCCGGTCCACGGACCCGCCACCGGCGCCTGCCGACCACACCACGACGTCGTGCCCGCGGACGAGGTCGGTGAAGGACTCGAGGGTCTGCTCCTGGATGTCCGCGACGCGGGGCTCGCCCCCGTGTGCCCGGACGTCGTCCGACTGGTCGGGGTCCCGGATGACGGACGTGACGGTGTGGCCGCGGTCGCTGAGGATCTTCGTCGCGAGGAGCGCGACCTTCCCGTGACCGCCGAAGAGGATGACGTTGCTCATCGATCGCACGGTACCCGGAGCCGATCCGAGCGACTCAGCCGCGCTCCACGGTGGCCTTGAGCTGCCGGAGGCCCTTCTCGAAGTCCGGCCCGACGAGCTTCTCGAGCGGGAAGATCCGGGTCATGAAGGTCCGCGGGCTCTCCATCCGCCAGACGACGTCGGTGCCGGGGCCGGTGCCGGTGCCGGTGCCGCTCGGCGTGAGGTCGAACCGGATCACGTTGCTCGACCGGAACGGCTTCGTGAAGTCGAGCGCGACGCCCACGCCGGAGGGCTCGACCTCGGTGACCCGCATGGTCCCGGCACCGGCCTTCCGGTTCCCCGACCAGGCGTACGTCGCGCCGACCGAGCCCGGGTCGCCCGTGTACTCCCGGTGGAGGTCGGGGTCCGCGCCCTCCCACGGCGACCACGACCGCCAGCGCGTGAGGTCCGCGAGGTGCGGCAGGACGACGGCCGGCGGTGCCTCGACGCGCACACGACGTTCCACGGTGATCGTGCTCATGCGCCGATGGTAGGACCAGAACGGCTCCCAGCACAGGGTGCGTAGCGTCTCCGACGGACCACGACGCGGTCAGCCAGGTGACGCGTCAGCCAGGTGAGGAGACACCGATGAGCACCGACCACGAACAGAACACCCTCGTCCGCACGCTCGCCCTCGGCGTCCTGAGCGGCGGCCGCAGCGCCACCCCCCTCGCGGTGCTCGCGCTGAACCACGACAACAAGGAGCTCTCCGGCGCGTGGCAGGACTGGAAGGTCTTCGCGACGCCGCTCGGCCGCGGACTGCTCGTCGCCGGTGCGGTCGGCGAGCTCATCGGCGACAAGCTCCCGTCGACGCCGAGCCGCATCGCGTTCCCGGCGATCCTCGGCCGCGTCGCCTCGGGCGCGCTCGCGGGGGCCGCGCTCGGTACGACCGGGCGTCGGAACCTCGTGGTCGAGGGCGCGATCCTCGGCGCGGTCGGCGCCGTGGTCGGCAGCGTCGTCGGCTGGGCCGCCCGCAAGGCCGTCGGCGGTGTCACGCACTTGCCCGACCCGGTGGTGGCGCTCGCCGAGGACGCCGCGGTGATCGCCGGCTCCGTGAAGGCCGTCACCGCCGACTGACGCGCGCCGCTCGCGCCGCGGCGACGCGCCGACGCGCGCTGCGGCGACGACCCGAGTCTCGGGGTGAGCGACACCTCTCGTGCCCAGGCCCACGAGAGGTGTCGCTGTGCGCGAGTCTCGTGATCGCCCGGCAGTGGAACCGTCTCAGGCGGTTGCCGCCTCCGCAGCAGCGGGCGCTTCCGCGCGGCGCCGGTGCGCGGGCATGAACGACACCGCGACGAGCAGCACCAGCGGGAGCGGATCACGGCCGACCGCGAGCAGGAGGACCGTGACGGCACGTTCGGCGCGCGCATCGCCGGGCTGCGGCCGGACGCCGTCATCGACCTCGTCTGCTTCACGATCGACTCCGCTCGCGCGCTGCTCGACGCGCTCCGCGGGTCGGACACGCACCTCGTGCACTGCGGGTCGATCTGGCGGGCCGGGGTGTCCCACGTCCTCCCGATCACCGAGGAGGTCGCGACCCCGCCGTTCGGTGAGTACGGCACGCAGAAGGACGCCATCGCGCGGCTGTACAAGGAGGAAACCGCCTCGGGCGGTGTCGCAACGACCTCCCTCCACCCCGGCCACATCAGCGGTCCCGGTTGGGTGCCCATCGGTCCGCTCGGCAACCTGGACACCACGGTCATCACGAAGCTCTCCGCGGGTGCGGCGATCGAGGTGCCGGGTCTCGGCGCCGAGTCGATGGCCCACGTGCACGCCGACGACGTCGCGCAGGCGTTCCAGCTCGCGGTCGAGCACCGCGCAGAGGCCGTGGGCGAGGACTTCTTCGTCACGGCCGACACGGCCCTCACCGTGCGCGGGTACGCGCACCTGGTCGCGTCGTGGTTCGGCCAGGAGGCCCGGATCGAGTCCGTCACGTGGGACCGGTTCCGCGAGACCACGGCTGGCGAGGACGCGCACGCGAGCTGGGAGCACCTGTCGCGATCGCAGGTGTTCAGCACCGACAAGCCGCGGCGGCTGCTCGGGTACGCACCGGCGTACACGGCGTCCGAGACGGTGCTCGACGCCGTGCGGTGGCTCGTGGACAACGGCGAGGTCGAGGTGGCGCGGCCGCTCGCTGGCTGACGGCTCGCGACCGTCGCCCTGCGAGACCCGGGCCGGCGGACAGTTCCGCGGCCTGCAGCGCGGACCGTGTCCGCCGGGCCGGGTCTCGGGACGCGGCACCGCGGGGCGATCGGACGTGCTCAGCGGCTCGCGAGCGGGACGGACACGATGCGGTCGTCGTCCGCCTGCGGGGTCCCCCGGCCGTCCGTGTTGTTCGTGACGAACCAGAGCGCGCCGTCGGGCCCGGCGAGGACCGTCCGGATCCGACCGAAGTCACCGGCGAACCACGTCGTCGACCGCGACGGGTCGGCGGCCGGGACCGCCCGGACCGAGGCCCCCCGGAGGTTCGCGACGAACACGGTGTCCCCGATGACGGTCAGGCCGCTCGGGGAGGCATCGCTCGTCGCCCACTGCTGCACCGGGTCCACGAAGCCGGCGGCCGTCCCGCCGGTGCCCTCGACCTCCGGCCAGCCGTAGTTCGCGCCCTCCTCGACGACGTTGAGTTCGTCCCACGTGTTCTGCCCGAACTCCGCGGCGAACATCGTGCCGTCCTCCGCCCAGCCCATGCCCTGCACGTTCCGGTGCCCGAGGCTCCACACGAGCGAGTCGGGGAACGGGTTGCCGGCCGGGACGCTCCCGTCCGCGGTCATCCGGAGGATCTTGCCCGCGAGCGAGTCCCGGTCCTGCGCGTCGGGTCCGTCGCCGGCGTCGCCGACGCTCGCGTAGAGCATGCCGTCCGGTCCGAACGCGATGCGCCCGCCGTTGTGGATGCCGCTCGACGGCAGTCCGTCGAGGATCGTCGTCGCCTCGCCCAGGCCGTACGACCCGACGCTGCCGGTGAGCTCGAAGCGCTGGATGCGGTTGCCGTCCGCGGCGGTCGAGTACACGTAGAGACCGCCGTCGTGGAGTGCGAGGCCGAGCAGGCCGCCCTCGCCGCCCGGGGTGACTCCCGGGACGGTCCCCACCGTGCGGGTCGTGCCGTCCGCGGCCATCTCGATCACCCGTGCCGAGTCGCGCTCGCTCACGAGGGCGGCGGCGCCGTCACCCGTCCGGACCACCGACCACGGCGCGTCCAGGCCGGTGACGACGTCGGAGGGCTCGCCGTCGGGTGCCAGCGACTCGACCTCCGCTGTGGCGGAGGGCGCCGGTCCTGCGGTCTCCGTCCGCGGCAGGGTCCGGACTCCTCCGTCGGTGCACGCCGCGAGGACGAGGGCGGTGACCGCGGCTGCGCCGAGTGCGGACGAAATGCGGCGGGTGTTCGTGTGCACGGCGTGCCTCCCCGGGGTTCGTGCCCTGATTGCACACGCTCCGGTCGGGAGGAGCCTGTACGGGCGCTCAGCGCGACCACCGGACCGACGGGAGGGGCTGTTATGTTT
>NZ_BACW01000406.1:0-23867 GCF_000333315.1 Curtobacterium sp. B8 | reverse complement strand
CTGCTGGCCGTGTTATCCGCAGCGGCTCCTGGTCGATGCTGCGGATGATGAAGGGCGCACCCTACGACGGCGGCCACGACCACCCCGCACACGAACACTCCCACGCCTGACCGCGCGCCGCGATCGAGTTGACTAGCGGACCGGTCAGTGGTGGCCGTGGACGACGGCGTGCCCGAGGCCGCGGCTGATCATCCACCGGTTCACGGGCGTGGTGATCACGAATGCGATCGCGAGGGAGAACAGCAGCGCCGTCCAGAACAGCCAGTCGCTGAGCTGCGCGTCCATCGCGCCGGGGATCGCAACGATGACGGTGTTGTCGATCAGCTCCATGACCGCGATCGACACGGTGTCCGCGGCGAGAGCGACCTTGAACGCAGCGCCGAGGCTCAGACCCGACTTGATGACGCCGCGCATGGTGAGGGCGTAGCCGAAGATGAACGCGAGGACGATTGACAGGACGATCGTGCCGGCGTTGTGGAAGCCGGTAGCGGTGCCGATGACCATGCCGAGGACCTCACCGATCGCGCAGCCGGTGAGGCAGTGCAGCGTCGCCTGCGCCGCCATCGACCACGTCGTCGCCCCGTGACCACCGCCGTGGCCGGCGTGCTCGTCTCCGCTCATCTGATGGTGCTCGTCTCCGCTCATCTGATGGTGCTCGTGCGTGTCCATGCTGCTCCGATCCGACGCGGCTGACGCCAACAGTCCACATATACCCCCAGGGGGTACCATGCGCTGTAACGCGAAACTCCGCGCGATGTTCCCGGTTCGGCCGGTCGCGGCGGGTTCGGTGTGAATCCGGACACCAGGTTGCCGCCGCCCGCGCGGGTACCGCACCATAGAAGCGCTCACTCCACCCGTTTGCTCGAAAGACTGATGCTCACCACCACCACCTCACCGCGTCGCCGGCTGCTGTTGCAGGCAACGGCGACGCTGGCGTTGCTGCTGCTGGTCGGGTTCACGGTCCTGATGCACACGATGGCCGGGCACACCGCCGGCCACGAGCACTCGATGGCGACTCCCGCGATCACCGCCGAGCACGGCCACGGCGCGGCCGCCGGTCACGGCGAGCACGTAGCTCCTGCGACTGCGGTGCTGACGGTCCTCACCGACGCGGGCTGCGACAGTGGCCTGTGTGCGCTGATGTGCTCGTTGATGGGGATGGCGTGCGCGCTGACGATCGTGCTGTTCACGTGGGCGCTGCTGCGTGCACGGACCGGCGGCATCCTCGCCCTGCTCGCGCGGCTGCTCGCGCTGGCTGACCGGCTGCCGCGCCGCATCGCGGCACCGAGACCGCCGTCACTGACGGCGTTGCGGATCATCCGCATCTGATCCGCCCCCAAGCGGGATCCCACCCCCGATGGGTGGCCTCCGCATGCCCAGATCCGGGAGGCGTCCGCCTGGCCGGAACACCTGACGCATTCACGGGAACGGAAAGATCATGCACACCACCACCACGCGTACGCTCGCGATCGCTGCCGCACTGACCCTCGGCCTCACCCTCGCCGGCTGCTCCACCAGCAATAGCGGCTCCGACACGGGCTCCTCGTCCTCGTCGACGGCGGCTGCATCGGCGCACAACGACCAGGACGTGATGTTCGCGCAGATGATGCTGCCGCACCACAAGCAAGCGGTCGAGATGAGCGACATGCTCCTGGCCAAGGGCTCCGGCGTCGACATCGACGTCGCCAGCCTCGCGAAGCAGATCAAGGCCGCGCAGTCCCCGGAGATTAAGCAGCTCACCAGCTGGCTCAAGGGTTGGGGCGAGCCGGTCGAGTCGGAGCACTCCGGGATGGGGCACTCCATGTCCGGGATGATGTCCGACTCCGACATGAGCGACCTCGACCAGGCGTCCGCGAAGGACGCCGGGAAGCTCTACCTCGAGCAGATGGTCCAGCACCACAAGGGCGCCGTCGACATGGCCAAGACCGAAGTCGACAAGGGCAAGAACACCGACGCCGTCGCGATGGCGAAGTCGATCGTGTCGAGCCAGACCGAGCAGATCACCCAGATGCAGGACATGCTCGCGTCCATCTAAACCCCGGCGTGGGTCGCGGCAGGCTCCCCCCTTCCTGCCGCGGCCCACGACCGGCCACACCTTCTCCCCCTGCTCGACTCGCGTTCGGGCACCCCACGTTTCGGCCCGACGGCCCACCCCTCCTGGAGCCTGCCCGTGCCTCAGCAGCACCCCCAGACCCCCACGATTCCCGCACCTCGGACGCGCCGCGAAGCCCTCGCCGCCGAACGCGCCGCCGCAGTCCCGACCGCCAGCCGCACCCGAACCACGACGACCACTGCCGCTGCCCGGCTGGCGCTGCGGCCACTGCCGACCGTCGCGGCTGTACCCCTAACACCGGCCCGCTCACTGCGGTCGCGCGTTCTCGCCGCGGTCCCAATCACTGGTGCCGCGGCCGCGATGGCGCTGTTCACCGCTGCCGCAGCGCTGCCCGCGCAGGCCACGACCGGCCCCGCAGCAGTCGTGCCCGGCGTCGCTCCTGCCACCACCGGGCAGAGCTTCACCGCGTCCGGGCTGGCTCTCGCGGTCGACCGCGACGGGTACACGATCACCAAGCCGACCCCGAAGCCCGTCATCACCAAGACAGCACCCGCCTCACGGGCCGCGTCAACCGGGGGCGCACCGGCCTCGACGAAACAGAGCGTTCCCACGACCACGGGCGGCACGATCGTGAACACCGGAACCGGCGACATTCGCTGGCCCATCGCCGGAACCATCACCGTCAGCTCACCGTTCGGTCCGCGAAGCGCCCCGTGCGCGACCTGCTCGTCCATCCACCAGGGCGCGGACCTCACCCCCGGCGCCGGCACCCCCATCGGAGCTGTCGCTGCCGGCACTGTCCGAGTGTCGACAACGCACCCCGAGTACGGGCAGTACGTCATCATCGACCACCAGATCGACGGTCGCCTCGTGTCCACCCTGTACGCGCACATGATCTTCGGCTCCTCGCCGCTCCGACCAGGCGACACCGTCGCCGTCGGGCAGCTCGTCGGCCTCGTCGGCAACACCGGAGCGAGCACCGGCGCGCACCTGCACCTGCAGGTCATGCCCGGCGGCACCACACCCATCGACCCGATCCCGTGGCTCACCGCCAACGCCGGACGAACGCTATAGCACCTGGCCCCAGTGATGTCCGGCCAGCCATCGGTTATCGGACACCTAGTCGTGCCAAGGCAGCGTAGCTTCGGCCCATGTTCGCAGCAGGAGCAGAGGGTTGGTGGTGGGGCCTGCTCATCCTGCCGGTCGTCGTAGCAATCGGCTTCTACCGGGATCGCCGCAACCGGCGGAAGTGACCGCTGGCCGATCGTCCATCGAGACTCGGCTTACATCAGGACAAGCAATCTGGCAGTAGCACCGGACACCGACCCCGTGGCGGGAGCGTCGCCGCGCCAGCCCCGGACAGGCTGGCCGGCGGCCGACATGTGTCGTGAACGGAAGCCGGTCGGCCACCGGGACCTTCGGTCACGTCGCGGGTGCGGTGGGTCTGACGCCCTCGTTCGTCTTCGGGTGGACACGGGAGGGTCTGCGCCGCGGGCGGGTCCGGCGCGCGGCGCGCCCCCGCACCGTCGATCGCTGCGGTGACGTAGCCAGTCGGCTACGAGGTCGCCCCCGACGAGGCCCGCCGGCTTGCCGAAGTCGTCCTGCATGTGCGGCTGCTGCACGTGGCGCGCGTTGTCCGGCCCGACCTCGGGCGAAGCCGTACACGGCCACCGGGGTGGTCGAGGCCAGGACGTCGGCGGGGCGCTGGCCGTCGGAGACGGTGTCTTCGGTGGTGCTCCCGGCGACTGCCTCCTTCGTGTCGAAGTGACTCGGTACGTGTGCTCCGGACCACTGACAACGCGAGGAACGCCGAACGCTCCTCTGGATGTTCGGAATGCCCCGATGCACGTCCGAAAGAACCATCCGCCGTTCGGTTCTGGTGCTCGTGGTCGAGGTGATGCGCCTCGGCTCCTGACGACTGGGGACGTCGTCGTCCTCGCCTCCGGTGCCGCCCGCTCGCTCTCGAGCGCGCCGGGCGTCGCGGTCCACTCGTGCGACGTTGCTGCTGCCGAGGGTGCCAGGCGCCGCGGTGACGTCCTCCGTCTGGGCGAGGGGGAAGACCGGGCGCAGCAGCTCCGCTTCGGGCGGCGGCAGGTCCTCGGTCGGTGTGCCGCCGCGTCGGTGAGGTCAGGAAGACGTGCTGCTCGTCAGTGCGATCACGGCCGCACCGGCGTGCTGCAGGACATCGTCATCCGCGTCCGTGATCACGGTGCAATCGGCAAGCGTGAACGCGTGACAGAGAGACACCTGGTTGAACTTGCTGCTGTCCGCAAGCACGTAGGTGTGCTTGCTGTGCGCCTGCACGATGCGCTTCTTGTTCGCCTCGCGTATGTCGAACGTCGTCACCCCGGCGGCCGCGTCGATACCGGTCACGCCGATGAACGCCTTGTCGAAGTACAGGTCAGCGAGTTCCCGATCGGTGATCGGACCGGCCACGGAGCCGATCACGGGCAACACGTCCCCACCGAGAGCCGTGACGGTGACACCCGGCGACAGCGGCAGGTTCAGCGCATGCGTGTTCGACGTGATCACGTGCACTCGCGAACCACGAAGCGCCCGCATGAGCTCGGTCGCGGTCGTGCCCGAGTCCACGTAGACGGTGTCACCGTCGGAGACGAGCGCGGCGGCGGCTTCGGCGATCGCGGTCTTCTGTGCGCGGTTGATCAAGGACTTCGTCGCGACCGGCACCTCGCTCGCAGCGTCCTCCAGCCGGATCGCGCCCCCGCGCAAGCTCACGATCCTGCCCGTGTCCTCGAGGGCCTTGATGTCCCGGCGTACCGTCGACGGCGACGCGCCCGTGACGTCGATCAACGCCTCGATCGTCACCGGATCACCGGCGGCGGCCTGTTCGAGGATCAGCTGGTGTCGCTCAAAGGACTTCACTGGTGAGCACCTCGCGAGTTGGCATGCTGGACTGCGCACCGACACCCTCGACCGTGATCGACGCCACACGGGTCGCATCGACCGCGGCAGCTACGGGGTCGGACCCGTTGACGAGCGCATCGGCGAACGCACCGATGAACGAGTCACCGGCGCCGGTCGAGTCTACGGCGTGCGTGGGGACGGCCTCGATGAACTGGACACTGGTGCCGTCGGCGACGTAGCACCCACGGCTCCCGAGTGTGAGGACCACACCCCGGCAGAAGCGCTGCAGGTCGACCACCGCACGCCGCATGGCCGTGTCGTCGCGAACGTCGCCGAGGTCACGACCGAGGTAAGCACTTGCCTCGTCCTCGTTCACCACGAACCACGTGCACCGGCGCGTCACACGCTCGGCGACAGGCCGAGCGGGAGCGGCGTTGAACACGACCGGTACGGCAGCGGCTGCCGCCAGCTCGACGGTCCGTTCGTTCGCCTCGGCAGGGATCTCGTTCTGGATCACGACCACGCCGGCGTCCTGGAACAGCTGCGCGTTCTCATCGATCCAGCCTCGGTCGACTGCCCCGTTCGCACCCTCGACGATGGTGGCGTACACGTCGCCCTCGCCCACCACGTGGACGATGCCCAACCCGCTGGACTCTTCGGTCGGCCGCATGTGACAGTCCACGCCCTGGCTCCGCAGGTTGTCGAGACACTGTCGGCCCAGACCATCAGCACCGCAGGCGCCGATGAACCGGACCGTCGCCCCGAGTCGCGCAGCCTGGACAGCCTGATTCGCACCCTTCCCTCCGAACGCCCCCTTCGCCCCGGCCGCAGCGAAGGTCTCGCCGCGGCGGGGGAGTCGGTCCTGGGTGACGATGTAGTCGTAATTGACGCTCCCGACGACCAAGACATCCGTGCCTGCCATGGGGACCTCCACCTCGTTGTGCTCGCTCATGCTCCAGCGCGGAGCGGTCGTGCGGCAAGCGGATCCCTGACCGCGTTGCCCGACAGGGAGTGAGCCTACGAAGATCTGACGTTCGTTGTCAAAGTTGAAGACGCAAAAAGAAAAAACTTGACCAAAGTTGTCAGACCGAGCTAGCTTCGCCGTCATGAAGTTCGCAACGCGCCTCAACTCCTTCGTCAGCGGCGGCGATGTCCCCGCTGCTCTCCGCCGCATCGCCGCGACCGAGGGCGTCGACTACGTCGACCTCAACTACCCCGAGCACTTCGAGAGCGTCGAGCCTGCGGCCATGAAGGCGCTCCTGGACGAACTCGGCTTGACGCTCAACGGCAACGCCACGCGCTTCCGCAAGCAGTTCGTCGCCGGTGAGTTCAGCAACCCGGACGAAACGGTCCGTCGAGCGGCGATCGACCTGGCGAAGGACGCGATCGACGCCGCCGCGACCTGCGGCAGCGACCTGCTCACCGTCTGGCTCGGATTCGACGGCTACGACTTCACGTTCCAGAAGGACTACGCGGCTGACCTGCAGCGCATCGTGTCCGCTTTCCAGGAACTGGCCGACCACCGCCCGGACTTCCGGATCAGCATCGAGTACAAGCCGTACGAGGAGCGCGTGCACTCGATGATCAACAGCTTCGGCCAGACGCTGGACGTCATCACCCGCATCGACCGCCCGAACCTTGGGGCGACCCTCGACTTCGCGCACATGCTGATGGCTGGCGACCAGCCTGCGTTCGGGGCGTCGCTGCTCCTCGAGCAGGGCAAGCTCTTCGGGATCCACCTCAACGACGGCAACAACGCGCACGACGACGGTCTCATGATCGGGTCCATCCACCCGTTCGAGACCATGGAGATGATCTACTTCCTCCTCCGCCACGAGTGGGACGGGGTCATCTACTTCGACACCTTCCCGATCCGCGAGGACGCGCAGGACGAGGCGGAGACCAACCGCGCCACCGTCGAGCTCTTCTTCGAGAAGGTCAAGGCCGTCGGTGTCGACCGCATCACCGAGGTCATCCGCTCGCAGGACGGCATCGCAGCGCAGCGACTGCGCAACGAACTCCTCGGCATCGGCTCGTCGAAGTACCAGGGCGAACTCGCCGTCTGACCATGATCCCGGCCGGCGCGCACTCCCGCGCCGGTCGGCCTCGCCTCTCCTCCCGATGGTGTGAACAGAAAGGCTCCCTCGTGAACCGCGTCCTCGACCGCATAGGACTGCCCCGAAACCTCGTCTGGGGCTACATCGGACTCGTCCTCTTCATGGTGGGTGACGGCGTCGAGCAAGGATGGATCTCGCCGTGGCTCGTCTCACGCGGCGTCACCGTCCCCGACACCGCCGCCCTGATCACGGTCTACGGAGTGACCGTCGCGATCGCGGCTTGGTTCTCGGGCGTCCTCGTGCAGACCATGGGGCCGCGCAAGGTCATGCTCCTCGCCCTCGCCGCGTTCTTGATCGGCAGCGTCGGGTTCATCGGGTTCGGCGTCACCACGCTCAACTGGCCGGTGATGCTCGTCTTCTACGCGATCCGCGGGCTGGGCTACCCACTGTTCGCGTACTCGTTCCTGACCTGGATCAACTACAGCGCCCCGCTGGAACGCCGTGGCCTCGCTGCCGGATGGTTCTGGTTCATGTTCTCGCTCGGCCTCAGCGTCATCGGGCCGTTCTACTCGTCACTCGCCTTGCCCGCACTCGGGCACATCGCGGTGCTCTGGACCGGCCTGGCCTTCGTCATCGTCGGAGCACTCGTCGCGACGATCGCCAACCGGGCAACCGTCCCGTCAGAGGAGATCCATCCGTTCAGCGCGCGCGAGCTGTCGAAAGCGGTCACCCTGATCGGACGACCGACGATCTCGATCGGTCTCCTCGTGAAGACGATCAACGGGTTGGCGCAGTACGGCCTGCCGGTCTTCATGCCGATCTACCTCGCGTCCTTCGGCTACACGACCACAGAGTGGCTGCAGATGTGGTCGCTCGTGTTCACCGTCGCGATCTTCGCCAACCTGTTCTTCGGCTACGTCGGCGACAAGATCGGTTGGCGACGCACGATCGGCTGGGTCGGCGGTGTGGCCTACTCCGTCGTGCTCGTCGCGGTGTTCCTCGCGCCGCACCTCATCGGCCACAACGTGGCCCTGATGACGATCGTGCTCTGCCTGTGCGGCGTGACGATGGCCGGCTTCGTGCCGCTGTCCGCACTCTTCCCGCTGCTCGCGCCGGACAACAAGGGCGCAGCCATGTCCGTCCTCAACCTCGGAGCCGGACTCTCCGCGTTCGTCGCACCAGCCCTCGCCGGTCTCTTCTTCGGATGGTTGGGCGCAGGCGGCGTCCTCGGCATCTACGCCGGGTTCTACCTCCTCAGCGCGATCCTCACCCCCTTCCTCAAGACCCCCGGCGAGAAGGCGTCACCCGACGCTGCTCCCGCGATCCGTGACGAACCCGTCCCCGTCAACAACTGAACTCCCTCCCACACCCACCCCGCGGCACCAGCGTGTGCGGCGCCTCCCAGAAGGTCAACGCAATGGCGCGAACCAGAACCGTGTTCTCCCTCTCCCTCGTCGTGGCGATCGCACTCGTCTCAGTGGTCGGCGGCGTCGTCGGCGGACGAGCCACCGTCTCGAACGCCGACGCGCGTAGCTCCGGATCCGCAGGTGCGGCCGCCGGAGTGAAGGTCGACGTGATCATCCGGGCAACCGACTCCGAGTACTGGCAGACCCTCCTCGCCGGTGCGGAAGCAGCAGCCAAGGACTACGGAGTCGACGTCAACACCTTCGGTCCGACATCGGAGACCGACATCGCCGGCCAGGTGCAGCTCGTCGAGAACTCCGTGGCGCGCGGAGCGGATGCGATCGTCGTCGCACCCAGCTCGGGCGAGGCCCTGAACGCGTCCGTCAACGCAGCCCGGAAAGCCGGCATCAAGGTGATCACCGCCGACACCCGCGTCACCGCCGACGTCGACGGCCACATCGGAACCAACAACGAACTCGCCGGAACCTCCGCTGGCGAGAAGATGTGCAAGCTCCTGACCGCCCAGGGGACGACCACCGGCAAGGTCCTCGTCGAAGCGCCGATCGCCGGCATCGAGGCGAACCAGCAGCGCGACGCAGGATTCCGGTCCGGTCTCGCCAAGGATTGCCCGAAGATCGACGCGAGCCTGCAGAACTACAACAACAACGACATCAGCACGGCCGCGTCGCAGGTGAACGACGCCATCTCTGCCCACTCGGACCTGGTGGGTGTCTTCGCGGACAACAACAGCTCCGGCGTCGGAGCGGCAACGGCGATCAAAGGACAACAAGGCAGCGGACACCATCCCGGTGGTCGCCTTCGACTCCGACCCGGCCGAGAACGCCGCGCTCGAGGCCGGCACGATCGACGCCCTCGTGGTCCAGAACCCCTGGTTCCTCGGGTACCAGGGCGTCGTCGAAGCGGCCATGGCCTCCCAGGGACGCATCCCGCCGGCAGTCCTCGATCCCGGAGTCGCCGTGGTCGACCGCGACAACATGAACGACGCCGCGATCAAGACCCTGCTCAAGCCGCAGACCGCCGAGGTCGACAAGTGACGATCGTCGAGCCCGACGGGGCCGCAGTCCTGGAACTCATCGACGTCTCCAAGGCGTTCGGCACGGTCCAGGCCCTCAGCGGGGTGTCCCTGAAGCTCGTCGCCGGCCAGGTGCACTGCCTGGCAGGTGAGAACGGCGCCGGGAAGTCCACCTTGATCAAGATCCTCACGGGCGCGCTGCACCGTGACTCGGGACGATTCGAGATCGACTCCGAACCCGTGACCACCGCGACACCGTCGGTGCTGCGGGCCGCGGGGGTGCAGGCCGTGTACCAGGAGCTCAGTCTGTTGCCGCACCTCTCGGTCGCCGAGAACGTGTTCATGGGCAGACTCCCCTCCAGGTCAGGACTCGTCCGTGCCGGCGAGCTCCGCGACCGGTGCCGAGTCGCGCTCGACGACCTGGGCCTCGTCGAAGTCGATCCTTCGGCGACGGTGGAGCACCTGCCCGCGGCGACGAAACAGCTGGTCGAGGTCGCCAAGGTCGCGACCGCCGATCGAGTCAAGGTCATCGTCTTCGACGAGCCCACGACAGCGTTGACCGAAGCGGAATCGGACCGGCTCCTCGAGCAGATCCGACGGTTCAGAGCAGCAGGCGTCGCGATCCTCTACATCACGCACCGACTCGAGGAGATGTTCGCCATCGGAGACTGGGTCACCGTGCTCCGCGACGGGGAACTCTCTCAGAGTGGGCCCCTCTCCGACTACACCGAGGACACCCTCATCACCGCGATGGTCGGCAGGGACGTGACTGCGCTCTACCCGGACGAGGAGCGCGAGGAACGCTCCGAGCGCCTCACCGTCACCGGTCTCCGGTGAACGCCGGACAGCCCACCGATCGATCTCGTCGCCCGGGGTGGCGAGATCCTCGGCATCGGCGGCCTCCTCGGCTCGGGGCGCAGCGAGCTGCTCCTGAACATCTTCGGGTCGGACCCGATCACGGCGGGCGAGATCCGGGTCGACGGGCGGGTCGTCCGGCCGGACGGCCCCCGGACCATGATGGACGCCGGTGTTGCGCTCCTCACCGAGGACCGGAAGGTCCTCGGACTCCTCCCCGAACTCTCGATCAGGGAGAACGTGACGATCGCGAGCCTCCGGACCGGTTCGCGGAAGGGGCTCCTGCCCCGGAGGTCACAGATCAGCGAGGCTGATGCACTCCTCGACAGCCTCCGGATCCGAGCCGGCTCGTACGACCAGCCCGTGTCCTCCCTCTCCGGCGGTAACCAGCAGAAAGTCCTCCTCGCCCGGTGGTTGCTCACCAAACCCAAGGTGATCATGTTCGACGAACCCACGAAGGGCATCGACATCGGCGCGAAGGGTGAGCTGTACGACGTCATCAACGGCCTCGCCCGGCAGGGTCTCGCAGTCGTGGTCGTCTCCTCCTACCTCCCCGAGCTCCTCGGTCTCGCCGACCGCGTCGTCGTGCTCCGCGAGGACGCCATCGCCGGTGAACTGCCCCGCGGGGCATCCGAGGAAGACGTCCTCCAGCTCGCCAGCGGTGTCACGCCGTCCCCCCGCAACGACCGATCCGACAACGCCGTCGGACAGAACACCTAGGGAGAAGCCCATGCCGAAACTCCTCTGGCGCGAAGCCATCGAGACGACCACCATCCGCACGGTCCGGGACAGTGGCACCCCCTTCACCGCGAGGATCAGCCCGAAGCCGAGGGTCGCCACGCTCGGGAGCATCGCCGGCCGCGAGAGCGGCGTCCTCGTCGTCCTGCTCGTCGTCTTCGGCGCGCTGACCCTGCTCAGCGACGACTTCCTCACCGCGAACAACCTGGCGAACCTCGCGCGACAGGTCTCGATCTACGGCATCATCGCGATCGGGCAGCTCCTCGTGATCCTCACCGGCGGGATCGACCTGTCGACGGGATCGATCCTCGGCCTGTCCGGCGCGGTCACCGCACAGCTGATCGTCGACGGCGTCCCGGTCGTCCCCGCGATCGCGCTCGGACTCCTCATCGGCGCCGCCCTCGGCCTCTTCACCGGGTTCGTCGTCACGCGCTTCAAGCTGCCACCGTTCATCGCGACCCTCGGCATGCTCGGCATCGCCCGCGGCATCGTCCTCGTCATCACCAACGCCAACACCGTCCAGGGGCTGCCCGACGGGTTCCAACAGCTCGCCAACGGCACGGTGTTCGGCGTCCCCAACCTGCTCATCCTCTTCGCCCTGGTCGCCGCGGCCGCCGCGTTCGTGCTCAGGCGGACGGTGTTCGGGCGCTACGTCTACGCCGTCGGGTCGAACGCGGAAGCTGCACGTCTCGCCGGCGTTCCCGTCAAACTCGTGACGGTCTCCGTCTACGTCATCGCCGGCCTGCTGTCCGCCGTCGGTGGCATCCTGCTCACCTCACGTCTCGGTGCCGGTGTGCCGACGGCTGGCACGGGTTTCGAGCTGCAGGCGATCGCTGCGTGCGTCATCGGCGGTGCCAGCTTGTCCGGGGCTCGCGGGAGCGCGATCGGTGCTGCCTGCGGGGCGCTGCTCATCGGCGTGCTCAACAACGGCGGCAACCTCCTCGCCGTGAACGCGTTCTCCCTGCAGATCGCGATCGGCGCGCTCATCCTCGTCGCGGTGGCCTTCGACCAGCTCAACAACCGTGCCGCTGCGAAGGAGTGACCGATGCTGAAGGGCATCGACCCGGTCCTGAACGCCGAGGTGCTGAGCGTCCTGATGGCGATGGGCCACGGCGACGAGGTGCTGGTCTGCGACGTCAACCACCCAGCAGCGTCCATCGCCGCACACACCGTCCACGGCAGCGTCGTCCACATCGCGGGATGCGGTATCGAGCGTGCGACGACCGCCATCCTCTCCCTGCTCCCACTGGACACGTTCGTCGATGCGCCGATCCGGCGTATGCAGGTCGTCGGGGCACCGGATCGGCTCGTCGACGCGCACCACGTGATGCAACGGGTCGCTGACGAGGCTGCCGGCGGGTCGGTGACCATGGAAGCGCTCGCACGGTTCGACTTCTACGAAGCCGCGCGCGGAGCGTACGCCGTCATCCGGACATCCGACCCCGGCCCCTACGGCTGTTTCCTCCTCCGCAAAGGGGTCATCGACGCATGAACAGGCACCATCGAGACGCATGAACAGGCACCATCGAGATGCAGGCGCTGGGGACCGCCGTCGGTTCGGTTGATTCGTTCGTCCCGGCCGTGAGTGCGACCTGTGGGTTGCTGGTCGGTTCGTACTCGACGGGCGTCGGCTTCCCGAGGCCGCGTCGTCGACGGCTGCGGCGGTCGGTGCCCTCGAGCCAGTGCACGATCGCGTTGCGGACGCCGACCATCCGCCCCTCAGGGCAGCGCGTCACCCGACTGTGGTCGGCAGGCGGCCCGCGGCGCGTCAGAGCCGGCGCAGGTTGATCCACACCGCCCGCGCCGGTCGGTCGGACACGTTGCTCACGAGGTGCGCCCGCCGAGCACTGAACTGTGCGACGTCGCCCGCTGCGGCCGAGAAGATCTCGCCCCCGAGCTGCAGTTCGAGCTCTCCCTCGAGCACGACCCCGATCTCGTCACCCGGGTGCTGGGACGGCGTCCGGGCGTGGGAGGTGTGCGGATCGAAGTCGTCGACGTAGACCTCGATCCCGAGGTCCGCACGGTAGGCGGCGGTCCGTCGGTTCAGGCCACCGTCGGTGACGTCGCGGATCTGGTCGCGGAACTCGACGATCGGCGAGTCATCCGCCCCGCTCTGCGCGAAGAGCGTCGTGATCTGCACCCCGAGGGCCCGCGCGATGGCGTGCAGGGTCCCGAGTGACGCGGTGGTCCGACCACGCTCGACGGTGCTCAGCATCGACAGGCTCAGCGACGTGCGCTCGGCGAGGTCCTGCAGGGTGAGTTCGTTCTTCAGGCGCAGGGCCCTGATCCGCTCTCCGATGCCGGCGACGACGGCATCGAGGTCGTCTCCGGCCGGAGTCGACGGCGTCCACGGCGCCGACGCCGTGGCGACCGCATCGGCACTGCTCGCGGACGCGTCCGGACCCGTCGGTGTCGATGCCTGCATGCGTCCATCTTCGTCGGCGTTCCACGCCCGCGGGAACCGGTGCGCCAGTGTTCACACAAGGAAACACAGCTGCAACAATACGAATGTAACTTTTCGCATCAGAGTGAAACACCCTGCTCGACCCCGACACGCAGAGGACTCCTGATGACCACGCACGCTGCCCTGCCTGCTCCGCCCGCCGACGCACCCGCGCCCTCCGTGCTGTCGGTGGGCTTCGGTGAGCGACTCCCAGCCGGCCGCACGGCCCTCTTCGCGGTGCAGCACCTCTTGGCGCTCACCGGCATCTGGGTCTTCCCGAACGTCATCGGCAGTGCGCTGAAGCTGTCCTCCGACGAGGTCGCGCTCATGATCCAGGCGTGCTTCCTGCTCACCGGCGTCGTGACGATCCTCCAGTCCAGCCGTGTGCTGAAGCTCCCGATCGTGCAGGGCCCGACCGCCGCCTTCATGGTTGCGATCATCTCGTCGGGCGCCACCTACGGCCTCGGGACCGCCTTCGGTTCGATGGCGGTCGCCGGTCTGGTCTTCATGCTCCTGACGATCCCGCTCAAGCGCTTCGGGCTCTTCGGACGCGTCAGTGCGTTCGTGTCCTCGCCGATCGTCCTCGGCACGCTCTTCGTCATCATCGGAGCACAGCTCGCGTCCATCGGGGCCGGCGGATGGTTCGGCACGGCCGGGTCGCCGTCCTACGGCCTGCTCGCGCTCGTCGTGACCATCGCCACCGGGCTCATCGTCCTGCTCTGCCTGGTCCTCGGCACCGGGATCCTCAAGCGTGGAGCGGTCTTCTGGGGGATCGTCGGCGGCAGCGTGGTGGCACTCCTGGTCGGCCAGTGGTCGTTCCCCGACCTCACCGCGGCTCCCCTGCTCGGCGCGCCCCACCTGCTGCCGTACGGCTTCGGCGTCTCGCTGCCGGTCGTGGTCCTCATGCTCGTCGCGTTCCTCCAGGCCGGCACGGAGTCCATGGGCATGTACACGATGATCGCCAGCTGGGGCGGCGAGACCGTGGACACCGCCCGGGTGAACCGCGGCCTGTTCGCCGAGTTCGCCGGCACAGTGCTCGGAGCGCTCTTCGGCGGCATCGGCACGACGTCCTACCCGGAGAACGCGGGCATCGTCCGGGTCTCCGGCATCGGCAGCCGCTTCGTCACGATGACCGCCGGCGGGATCGCCGTCGCCCTGGCCTTCTTCCCCCCGGTGAGCCTGTTCCTCGCGGGGATCTCCGGACCGGTCCTGTCCGCCGCCACGACGATCCTGTTCGGGATCATCGCGGTGAGCGGGATCCAGATGCTCGCCGCGGTGCGCTGGGACGACCTGAACCTCGCCGTCGGCGCCACCGCGTTCATCGTCGCCCTCGGCGCACAGTTCATCCCGACCGCGATCTCATCGGCGCTCCCGTCGTCGGTCGCGACCGTCGTGACGAGCCCGATGATGATGGGCATGTTCCTGCTGCTCGGCCTGCACGGGGCGGTCAACCACGGCCTCCGACCACTCCTCGCCCGTCGGGGCCAGCCGCGCCGCGTCGTCGCCCCGCTCGTCCCCCGCACCGAAGGGAACCCCTCCGCATGACCACGATCACCGTCCACGGCACCGAGCGCACGGCCGACCCGCAGGGGTCGCTCCGCGACTGGTTCGACCCGACCCACACCGCGATCGTGTCGATCGACATGCACGAGGGACACCTGTCCGAGGACCCGGCCTGCCCGTGCCCGGCTCCGCGCGGGCGCGAGATCGTCGGTCCGATCGACGACTTCCACCGTGCGGCCCGCGCGCTGGGGATCCCGGTCGTGCACGTCCGGTCCGAGCTCCGCGCCTCCGGCATCGACGACGTCCGCGGCACGTCCGACAGCGCGTGGCGGACGACCTTCCCGCAGCACGTCGGACCCATCCCGGGCGCCGCGGAGCACGCGCTCGCCGGCAGCCGGTGGACCCGCTTCGTGACCGAGGTCGAACCGCAGGACGAGATCGTCACCGGGAAGAAGCGGCTCTCCGCGTTCTACCCGACCGACCTCGACTTCCTGCTCCGGCAGATGGGTGTCCGTGCGGTGGTGCTCGACGGCATCATGGCCGACTGCTGCGTGCTCAACAGCGCCTTCGACGCCTCGAACCTGGGCTACCGGGTCTCGGTGCCGTCGGATCTGGTGCGCGGCACCGACGAAGGCCTCGAGCGGGCTGCGCTGTCGATGGTGTCGCTGCACCTCGGCGTGGTGACCGCATCGGCCGAGCTGCTCGCCGCGTGGGCGTCCGCCGCGGTGCGTAGCCCGGGGCACCTGACCGCGTGACGGCGACCGAGGAACGGGGCGTCCGATCGACGACGGAGCTGCCCGTCCGCGGGTCGTCGCCGCTCCCCGCCGCCGTGGTCACGGTCGGCACCATGGCGCTGGCGACCGTGCCCACACCGCTGTACCCGGTCTACGCACGGACCTTCGGCATCGACGAGACCGGCACCACCGTGCTGTTCGCGGTCTTCGCGCTCGGGGCCGTCGCCGGGCTGTCGATCGTGCGGACGCGGCGCTGCGCGCACTGGGCGGTCCGGGACCGCATCGTCACCGCAGCACTGCTCGGTGCCGCGGCGGCGGTGGTGCTCGCCGTCGTCCCCGGGCTGGTCGCCTTCGCCCTCGGCCGTCTGCTGAGCGGCCTCGGTGTGGGGATCGCCGCCGCGAGCGCGGTGACCTTCGTCACCGACCGCGCCCGCGCCGGTGGACGGAACGTCCGGTTCTGGGACGCCGTGACGCCGGGGCTCGCGATGACCGGCTTGTCGCTCGGGCCCGCCGCCGCGGGCCTGGTGGTCGGGACCGGTGCGCTCCCGCGGTGGGGACTGTACGTCGCGATCGCAACCGTCCTGATGACGAGCGCTGCCCTGCTCGCACACCGCGCCTCCCGTCCGGTCGCGCCGCAAGCGACCAACATCGAGCAACAGCCAGCGGCCGGACCGGACGTCCGCCCACGCACCGCACGGTGGCCCGACCGCCTCGGCGCGTGCACCGCGTTCGCCGTCACCGGCTGTTTCGGCGCACTGACACCGCACCTGCTCTCGGGAGGTCACCACCAGCCGAGCGCCACCGCGGTCGGGGTCGTCGCAGCACTGCCGTTCCTCGCCGGAGCGATCGGCGCCACCGTGCTGGCCGGGCGAGGCCGGTGGGCGTTCCCGCTCGTGGTGACCGGACTCGTCCTGGTGGCGGTGGCCACCCGGGCGTTCCCCGGGACCGTCCTCGGCACGGTCGGGTTCGCGGTCGGAGCCGCGATCGCCGGTGCGGGTGCCGGCATCCTGTTCAGCCGCTCGCTCGGCTCCGCACTGCGGAACGCGCCACCGGAGCACCGGGCTGTCGCCGCGTCCGACACCTTCACCTCCGCGTACGTCGGCCTGGCGGTGCCGGTCGTCGCCCTCGGGACGCTGCTCGGTGTCGTGCAGCCGTCCGTCGTGATCGTCGCGTTCACCGCCGTCCTCGCGGTCGTCGGGACGGTCCTGACGCTGCGGCCCGGTTCGCACCTCCGGGACGCGGCGGTCCGGCAGCGCACGTCAGCGCTGTGACGCCACCCGGTCCGGCCCGCCGCGTGGCACCCTGGTGACACCCGCCGGACGAACCACTCGAGGAGCCCCGATGGCGTCCCCCACCCGACGCGCACCGCTGAGCGAGCGCGCTGCCCTGTGGAACCTCACCCTGATCTGGGTCCTCACCGTCGTCGGACTGCTCGCGGCGATCGGGTGCGCCGGCTACGTCTTCAACGAGAACCTCGTCGCGTACAACACGTGTGCTGCCCGCTCGGCGAGCTGCAGTGATGCCGGCTGGTTCACCAGCATGGGCGTCGCGCTCGTCGGGGGTTTCGGAGCGGTCCTCACCGGGGGTGCGGCCGGCGTGCGCGTCCACCACCGCTCCAGCGGCGTCTGGTGGCCGCTCGCAGGACTGGGTGTGGTCCTGCTCTCGACGGCTGTCGCCGTCGTGCTCCTCAAGGCCCTGACCGGGACGTAGGTCGTCGGGCAGCGGCGAGCGTCCCTCGCGACCCACCACCGGACGGGAGGCGCGGCACCAGCCCGCCCCGTGCCTCCAGTCTGACCCGTGCCCGGCCGGGCACCCGACCAGCGCGACGGGACACACGCACCAGCCGACGAGCCTGAGTGCCGTCCAGGAGCCGCAGGCACGATGAACTTCCACGACCAGCGGTGGTGCACCGGAGCACCGGCCGCCGAAGCACAAGGAGGACCCATGTCGGACACCAGCAACGCGCAGGACGACAGCTCCCTCGACGTCCCCACGAACGACGAGGACGGCACGCCCAAGCCCGGCGGCCTCGGCGACGACTCGACCATCCCGAACCACCCGGAGGGCGTCGCCGCCGGCTTCTCGGAGACCGACTCGCACTTCAACCACGAAGAGGACCCGCAGCACGACTGACCCGACGGCTGTCGACGCCATCCGGACTGCGCACCCTGCCGGATCGTCGTGACGGACCCCGCGAGCGAGGCCTAGCCTCACCCTGTGTCGACCGTGACGAAGCGCCTCGTCGGTGCTGCTGCATCGGTGTTCCTCGTCTGCGGGATCGCGGCGTGCACCGGCGGCGGGACGGTCGAGGGCGACCCGACCACGGGGAACCCGTCGGCCGGGTTGCACACGGCGCGCCTGTCGGTCGCGGAAGGCGCTGACGCGGGCAAGGCCGCCGGACGGTCCCTCCGTGTCCCGACGGGCTGGCGTGCGGAGTCTGGGCCGATGCTCCCGGCGCACGCATGGCGGCCTGGTTGCCCGACGGCAGCATGCTCCTGACGACGGGTGACCGGGGGACGCTCCTCCGCCTCGAGCCCCGAGCGGACGGCCGGGCCCCGGCGGTCCATGCGCTCGCGAGCGGACTCGACGACCCCCAGGGCATCGCCGTGACCGAGCAGGACGGCGCGACCGTCCTCGTCCTCGGCGAGGGCACCCGCATCGACACCTGGCACTACCGGGACGGCAGGCTCTCCGACCGTTCGGTGCTCGTGGACGGCCTGCCGACGGGTGGGCACGGCGGGAAGTTCGTCGCCGTGCACGACGGCGTGGTCGCGTACGACATCGGCTCCGCGTCGAACAGCGACGGCTCGGACCGACGCGACCACCCGGACCGCGCGGTCATCCGGCAGGTCCGGCTCGACGGCAGCGACGACACCCTGCTCGCGACGGGCGTCCGCAACGGGGAAGGGCTCGGCTACGCCCCGGACGGGACCCTGTTCGCAGCGGTGAACCAGGCGGACAACCAGCCGTACCCGTTCCGGGACGACACCGGGCAGTACGGGAAGCGCGTGCAGTCCTACGTGGACGAGCACCCGAACGACCAGGTCACCCGGATCACGCGCGGCACCGAGCTCGGGTGGCCGTTCTGTCAGCCGGACTCGCGAGGGAAGCCGGACCTGCTCGACCTCGGGTACGTCGACGACCCGACGAACAACCCGGACGGGAAGTCCCTCGACTGCTCGACGGTCTCCCGCACGATGGTCGGCCTGCCGGCGCACAGTGCCCCGATCGGCTTCGTGTTCACGCACGGGAGCGCGCTGCCCGCCGCGTTCGGCGAGGGCGCCCTCATCACGACGCACGGCTCGTGGAACCGCGAGCCGCCGCGTCCGCCGTCGGTGTCGTACAGCGCGTGGGACGTCGACGCTCGGACCCTCGGGCAGCCGCGGACGATCGTCGAGGGGTTCCAGGACGCGGACGGCTCGCGCTGGGGGCGTTCGGTGGACGCGGTCCCCGGCCCGGACGGCTCGCTGTACGTGACGGACGACACGGCGGGGCTCGTCTACCGGCTCACGCCGCCCGCGTGAAGCGGACGCCCCACCATCGCGATGCGGACGTCCCGGTGGGCGGCGCGCGCGGAGCGCGTCGGCGGTGATGTGCGGTGCAGGTCGGACGCGCTGACGGGTGTCGCGGTGACCGGCGGCGGCCGGGAGGCGCGGGGCGGCGCCGCAACGCGCCTCCAGGCCGGTGCTCGGTCGCGGCCGCGCCGCGCTCGCGATGTCCCGGTTCCGGACGGGCGCCGTCGGTCGGGGTCATCATCGGGGGATGGACTGTCGAAGGCATCGCAGCACGGCGCCGCTCGGGATCATGCTCTCGGTCGTCGCCGACGCAGCCGACCGCGATCGACGGGTCGTCCGGGACCGGCTCGATCGGACGTCCGGTCGGGTGCGGGGCGCATCGCCCGCGGAGGATCGGGACGTCCATGACCGATGACCTCGCGACGACCACCGCCGCCCTCGTGGTCCGGCCCCTCGACGCCGCCACGTGGGACGCCTTCGCGGAGCTGTGTGCGTCGAGCGACGGCTACCCGAGCGGCTGCTGGTGCATCGGCTTCCACGATGAGGGCACCACGCGGGACGCTGCCTGCAACCGGGAACGGAAGCGGGACCGGGTGCTCGCCGGCACGACCCACGCAGCGCTCGTCCTCGTGGGCGACCGGTGCGTGGGCTGGTGCCAGTTCGGCCCCGTGTCCGAGGTCGTCCGGATCAAGAACCGCCGCCAGTACGAGTCCTCCCAGGACGGACCGCTGCCGGACTGGCGCATCGGCTGCAACTACGTCCGCGCCGGACACCGTCGTCAGGGCGTCGCGACGGCCGCACTCCACGGAGCCCTGCGGATGATCGCCGAGGCAGGGGGTGGACGGGTCGAGGGGTACCCCGAGCCGGCCGGCGCCGTGCCCGCGGGCTTCCTCTTCCACGGCGTGCTCTCGACGTTCGAGCGTGCCGGCTTCGTCCGCGACCGACCGATCGGCAAGCACCGGTGGGTCGTCGTGAAGACGGTCGAGCCCACAGGTCCTCCCACGGGCTAGGGGCGCGTGTCGCTCAGGAGCGCTCGTCGACGAGGGCGACGAACCGGCTCCCGATCCCCTCGACCTCGTGCCGGGTGAACCCCGCGGGCGGCTCGGGTGCCTGGTAGGTCGCGTGGTAGTCGCACATCAGGTGGTCCCAGTCGGGCCACCACTTCTTCGGTCGGGCCTCCTCCGAGTACCCGCAGACGACGCACTCGAGCCGCTGCCAGACCTTCTTCGTGCCCGTGCGGTTGGCGCGCGACTGCACGAGCCAGGCCGGCGGGTCCTGCTCGATCGCGTCGAGCTCGGCCTCGCTGAGCCGCGCCGGCAGCCCGTGACGGGTCGCCATCTCGAGCGGGATGTCGAGCCGGACGGCGGCCTCACGTCGGGAGAGCATCGGTCCAGGATAGGCCGGGCGGGCCGTGCGACCGCGCCACTGCCCGGCACCCGCCGAGCACCCGCACGACCGCGTCGCCGCCCGGCACCCGCCGAGCACCCGCACGACCGCGTCGCCGCCCGGCACCCGCCGAGCTCCAGCCCGCGCCGCGCCGGGGTCGCCTGTCGGCGGACGACTGCGGATGCCGCACGTAGGGGAGCCGCCGCTCCCCGTGGCACGATGACGAGGTGCCCGGAGCTGAACACGATGCGCTGATCGCCGCCGCTGAGTCGGTACCGACCCCGACGTGGAGCGACCGGGCCCTGCTCGCTTGCCTCCGGAAGCTGCGCGATGGCGGTCCCACCGAGTGGCGGTCGATCACGGTCCACGACGGGTGGCCGCTGCGGGACACCGACGGCTTCTGCATCGTCTACTCCTGGCCCGGACTCGGCCCCGTCGGACTCCGGGCTGCCCTCGAGGGGAGCCGCGACGCCCCGCTCTGGGCGGACGGCGTGTACTCGGAGCCCTTCGCCGGCGGCGAGCCCACGCCGGAACAGTTCGGGTGGGAGATCGCCGACTTCGGCGTGGCAGAACCGCTCGGCACGAGGGCCGGCCGGCTCGTCCACGACGATGCCGGCATCGGCTGGTGGGGCGTCGCACCGCTGCCCGTCTGAGCGTTCGTCGCAGCGCACACAGACTGCGGCCACCGCCCGATCAGGTGATGACGACCTGCGCGTTGACCAGGATCTCGTGGAGGTCGTCGCGCAGCACGTCGCGGGACGGCACGACGATCTCCACCGTCAGCGCCACACCCGGGCGGGCGAAGGCACGGGCCACGGTCGCGGTCCACTCCCCGTCGGCCTGCCCGGCGATCGACAGGAACTGCGCGGTACCCCCACCGGCGGTGGGCAGGAGCTGTTCCTCGAGACCCTCGACCGGTGCGCCGGCCGCACGGAACAGCTGCTCGGTCGCGGCGCGGTCGTCCATCGTCGGGTCGAGGCCGGTGACCCGCTGCTGCGTGACCGTCGCCACGGCGCCGTCCGAGCGGGTGTACTCGGTCGAGCCGGCGCTCGGGTCGGAGCGGGTCAGCTCCCAGTTCTGCAGGGAGGACACCGAGACGCCGAACGCGGGCAGGCGGGTGGGCGAGAGCTGCGCGCCGTCCTCGAACGTCAGGTCCTCGGGCTGCGCTCCGGCCGCGGTGCCGCCCACTCCGTCGGACGCGTCCGCCTCCGCCGTCGGAGTAGGCGTCGGCGTCGGCGTCGGCTCCGGTGCAGCCGTGCGCGACGCAGCCGTCGCGTCACGCGGGCCGGTGTCTGCGGTGCTGCACCCGGTCAGCGCGAGTGCGCCGACGACGAGCACGGCGCCGATGGTGGTCGTCCTGGACATGGTCATGGTGTGTTCCCCCTGGTCCCCGCCGTGCGCCCCTCGCTCGGGCGGGTCGTCCACGAGCATACGGTCCGCCTCCTCCGAAGGATGCACGTCCCGGAGGAGCGTCCTTCCGCCGGTCGTCCCGCGCTCGCCGCGTTCCTAGCGTCGAGGACATGACGAACCACCTCCACACCGGCGCGGACCAGCCGGGCATCCGGGGCATGATCGCCCGCAACCCCCTCCGCGCGTTCTTCGTGCTCGCCCTCGGCCTCAGCTGGGCCGCGTGGGTGCCGTACATCCTGTCGCCGCACGGCCTCGGCCTCTGGGACCTGCACTTCCCCGAGCTCCTCGGCACCGCGCAGTTCACGGGCGTGCTGCCCGGGGCGCTGCTCGGACCGCTCGGCAGCGCCTTCCTCGTCACCGCGGTCACCGACGGCCGCCCGGGTCTCCGGCGCTGGGTCGGCCGACTGTGGCGGTGGCGTGTCTCGTGGCGCTGGTACGCCTTGGCGCTCGTCGGGGTGCCGGCGGTCATCGTGGTCTCCGGCCTGCCGCTGTCCGGCGGGCAGGTCCAGGCACCGAGCGCCGCAGCGCTGCTCATGCTCGTCCCGGGGCTGGTCGTGCAGGTGTTCACCACGGGGCTGTCCGAGGAGCCCGGCTGGCGGGACTTCGCGCTCCCCCGACTCCAGGACCGCTTCGGCCCGCTCGGTGCCGCCGGGATCCTCGGCCCGCTGTGGGCGCTGTGGCACGTGCCGCTCTACCTCAGCGACTGGGGTGGTTGGCCGGACGCCCACTGGACCGAGCCGCTCGTCTTCGCCGCCTTCACGATCACGTTCAACGTGGTGATGATCTGGGCGTTCAACCGCACCGGCGAGAGCCTCCCGCTGGTCCTGCTCCTGCACGTCGGCGTGAACAACACGATCTCGACGCTCTGGGCCGACATGTACCCGGGCATGACGGCGGGCACGATGATGCTCGGGCTCACCGCGACCTCGACCGTGGCCGCTGCCGTGCTGCTCGTCGCCACCCGGGGCCGACTCGGGTACGCCAGCACGGGTGCGCCGACGCTGCCGGTGCCCACCGCCCCCGCCCTCGTAGGATCGAACGATGGCACGCGCTGACGCCCGCACCGACCTCGTCGTGGCCGCGGGGACGGCGATCGTCTCCGTCGGGCTCCTCAGCGGCCTGCCGAGTCTCGACGCCCTCGACCGTCTCGACGGGTCCGGCTCGTCCGTGGCGGTCGCCGCCGGGACCCCGTCGGTCGGCAGCGCCGCCTGGGTGACCCTGGTGATCTCGCTGCTCGTCGCGTCCGCACTGCTGCTCGTCGCACGCAGCGCGCCGCGGACGACCGTGCTCGGCACCGGGATCATCGCGGCCGCGGCGGCCTCCACGCCGAGCGGTGCCTACAGCCTCGTGCTGCTGCCCGTCGCCGTGGTGGTCGTCCTGGTCGGGTCCCGCGAGCCGCTCACCCGGAGTTGGCCGGCCGTCGTCGGTACTGCGGTGCTGGTCGTGGCCGGGACCGCGGTCAACGACGCCGTCCTGTCCGGTGGCATGCGCTCGCAGCCGACCGAGCTCCTCGCCGCCTCCGTCGGCGCTGGCGTCCTGCAGGCGGTCGGCGCGGTCGGCCTCCCACTGCTCGTCGCGCTGCTCATCCGCTCCCGGCGCGACGTCCGCGCGGCCCGCACGGCCGAGGCGTCCGCGGTGGACCGGGAGCAGGACGCCCGCGTCGAGGCGGCGATCGGCCGGGAACGTGCCGCGATGGCCCGGGAGCTGCACGACATCGCCGCGCACCACCTCTCCGGGATCGCCCTGATGTCGGCGGCCATCGACCGGCAGATCGACACGGATCCGAGCAGGGCCCACGAGGGCGTCCGGCAGGTCCGGGAGCAGAGCACCGCGGTGCTGGAGGACCTCCGCCGCCTGGTGGGACTCCTCCG
>NZ_BACW01000407.1:0-1398 GCF_000333315.1 Curtobacterium sp. B8 | reverse complement strand
CGTTGCCCCGCGACCTGGCGATGTCGGTCGCCCGGGGTAGAACTTCGGTGCGGGCAGGGGCTCGCGCCGATTCAAACGACAGGAGTCCGTGTGTCGATCGCGCATCTCGATCCGTCCCCCCGCGACGTCGCCGACCGCGGAGGCATGGAACGGACGCCGCCGCACGACCTCCTCGCCGAACAGTCGACGATCGGCGGCATGCTGCTGTCGAAGGACGCCGTGGCCGACGTCATCGAGACCGCGCGCGGGGTCGACTTCTACATCCCCAAGCACGAGGTCATCTTCGACGCGATCCTCTCGCTGTACTCCCACGGCGAGCCGACCGACGTCATCGCCGTCACCGACGAGCTCACCAAGACCGGCCTGCTCTCCCGCGCCGGCGGTGCCGAGTACCTGCACAGCGTGACGAGCATGGTGCCGACCGCGGCGAACGCGGGCTACTACGCCGCGATCGTCGCCGAGAAGGCCGTGCTGCGCCGCCTCGTCGACGCCGGCACCCGCATCGTCCAGATGGGCTACGCCTCCGAGGGTGAGGTCACCGACCTCGTCAACAGCGCGCAGGCCGAGGTCTACAACGTCGCCGGCGGCGTCCAGACCGAGGACTACGTCCCGCTCACCGACGCCATCGGTGCCGCCATCGACGAGATCGAGGCCGCCAAGGGCCGCGACGGGCAGATGACCGGCGTGCCGACGGGGTTCAGTGGCCTCGACGGCCTGACCAACGGCTTCCACCCCGGGCAGCTCATCATCGTCGCCGCGCGACCCGCACTCGGCAAGTCGACGCTCGCGCTCGACCTGTGTCGTGCGGCCGCGCTCAAGCACAACCAGACCGCCGCGTTCTTCTCGCTCGAGATGGGGCGCGCCGAGATCGCCATGCGCCTGCTCTCCGCCGAGTCGAGCGTCCCGCTGCAGAACATGCGCAAGGGCACCGTCGACTCCCGGGACTGGACGACCATCGCCCAGACCCGCGGCCGGATCAACGACGCCCCGTTCTTCATCGACGACTCCCCCAACATGACGCTCGTCGAGATCCGGGCGAAGTGCCGACGCCTCAAGCAGCAGCACAACCTCAAGCTCGTCGTCATCGACTACCTGCAGCTGATGACCTCGGGCAAGCGCGTCGAGTCCCGTCAGCAGGAGGTGTCGGAGTTCTCGCGTGCCCTCAAGCTCATGGCGAAGGAACTCGGCGTGCCGGTCATCGCGCTGTCGCAGCTGAACCGTGGTCCCGAGCAGCGTGCGGACAAGAAGCCGATGATCTCCGACCTGCGTGAGTCCGGGTCGATCGAGCAGGACGCCGACATGGTCATCCTGCTGCACCGTGAGTCCGCGTACGAAAAGGACACCCGCGGCAGGGTGAGGGCCGACTCATCGTGGCGAAGCACCGCAACGGGCCGACGG
>NZ_BACW01000408.1:0-233 GCF_000333315.1 Curtobacterium sp. B8 | reverse complement strand
CTCGGCGAGTTGCTTCGAGTTGACGTGCCGCCCGGCCTGTTCGGCATCGAGCAGCACCCGGAGCGCGAGCAGGGCGTTCTCCCCGACGCCGAGCGCTTCGCGGGCGCGACGCTGTGCGGCGTTCTCGGCGCTGCGGTACCGCCGGAGGGCGTTCAGCACGTCGACCGCGTCGACCCTCGTGCGCTCGTCGTACCAGAACCCCGCGGAGTCTCGTGCTTCCTCGGTGGTCATAC
>NZ_BACW01000409.1:0-3581 GCF_000333315.1 Curtobacterium sp. B8 | reverse complement strand
ACTCGCCCGCGCCATGGACAACGCACCCGCGAGGAGGCCCGCGATGCCGCTCAGGAGGACGAAGTGCCGGTCGGCGCCCGACGCGCTGATGCCGATGATGAGCGCGAGGTTCGACACCAGGCCGTCGTTCGCACCGAACACTGCGGCGCGGAACGTGCCGGACAGGCGCATCCGTCCACGGTTCGCGAGGCCGCGGACGACTTCGCCGTGGATCCGCTCGTCGGCCGCCATGCGGGCCGTCGCGTCCGCGTCCTCCGCGTACGGCGAGCGGTCCTCGGCACGCTGCATGAGCGCGAGGACGAACACCGATCCGAACCGCTTGGCGAGGGCGGCGAGCACGCGCGTCCGCAGGCTCCCCCGCTGCGGCCGGCCCACGTCGTCACCGAGGAGTTCGAGCCAGTGCTGCGCGTGCCGCCCCTCGGCGTCGGCGAGGGCGGCGAGGATCTCGCGCTCCTCGCCCTCGCGGCGGGCGGCGAGGTTCCGGTAGACGGCGGCTTCCGCGCGCTCGTCCGCCAGGTACCGACGCCAGCGACGGACGTCGGCCCCGGTCGGTGCTGACACGGTGTCATCCTGGAGGCTCACACCGGCCATCCTGCCCGGTCACGCGGGCACGTGGTCGCCTCGGCCGCGGCGCGGATCCGGAACGCGGGCACGGTCTGCCCCGGGTGCGTCCGGATCGCGGGCGCTGGCGCGGGCGCGACGTGCCCCGGTCACGTCGTGCGGGGTGGGACGCGACAGGGCGCGGACCGGAGGCGGCGTGCGTCGCGCACACCGTGCCTCCCGTCCGCGCCCTGTCGGGACGCGACCGGCGTCAGTCGCGCACGTAGGCCGGAGCGGCCTCGGCGTGCGCGTCACCGACGCGGTGCACGCGGAGGTCGTTCGTGGAGCCCTCGATGCCGGAAGGCGATCCCGCCGTCACGACGACCCGGTCGCCGGGTGCCGCGAGACCGTGCTCGAGCAACACGTCGTCGACCTGCGAGAACAGCTCGTCGGTGTGCGTCTTCCGGTCCACCAGGAAGGAACGGACGCCCCAGGTGAGCGCCATGCGGCGGCGCGTCGCCTCGTTCGGGGTGAAGGCGATGATCGGCAGGCCGTGGCGCAGGCGCGACATGCGGCGGGCGGAGTCGCCCGACTCGGTGAACACGCAGAGGTACGACGCCTCGGTGAACTCCGCGATCTCCACGGCGGCGAGGGTGATCGCGCCGCCGAGGGTGCGCGGCTTCGTGCCGAGCGGCGCGATGCGCTCGAGGCCGTGGTCCTCGGTCGACTCGACGATGCGGGCCATCGTGCGGACGGTCTGCACCGGGTACTCGCCGACGCTGGTCTCGCCCGAGAGCATGACCGCGTCCGCGCCGTCGAGCACGGCGTTCGCGACGTCGGACGTCTCGGCGCGGGTCGGGATCGGGGACGAGATCATCGACTCGAGCATCTGGGTCGCGACGATGACCGGCTTCGCCATGCGGCGTGCGAGCTCGACGGCGCGCTTCTGCACGATCGGCACGGCCTCGAGCGGCAGCTCGACACCGAGGTCGCCGCGGGCGACCATGATGCTGTCGAAGGCGTCGATGATCTCCTCGAGCGCGTCGACGGCCTGCGGCTTCTCGATCTTCGCGATGACCGGGAGGCGCTTGCCCTCCTCGTCCATGATCTCGTGGGCGCGCTGCACGTCGGCGGCGTTGCGCACGAACGAGAGCGCGATGAGGTCGGCACCCTGCCGGATCGCCCAGCGGAGGTCGGCCTCGTCCTTCTCGCTCAGCGCGGGGACGTTGACGGCGACACCGGGCAGGTTGATGCCCTTGTTGTTCGACACGGTGCCCGCGACGACGACCTCGGTGCGCACGCGCACGCCGTCGGTGTCGAGGACGCGGAGTCGCACGCGGCCGTCGTCGATGAGGAGCGGGTCACCGGGCTTGACGTCCTGCGGGAGGCCCTTGAACGTCGTGCCGCAGATCTCCTTCGAGCCGGGGACGTCCTCCGTGGTGATGGTGAAGACGTCGCCGACGGCGAGCTCGTGCGGGCCGTCCGCGAACTTCGCGAGGCGGATCTTCGGACCCTGCAGGTCGACGAGGATCGCGACGGGCTTGCCCAGCTCCGCGGCGGCGCGACGGACGTTCTCGTAGTTGGCCTCGTGGACGCTGTAGTCACCGTGGCTGAGGTTGAGCCGGGCGACGTCGACGCCCGCCTCGATGATCTCCTTGACGGTCTCGTACTCCGACGTTGCCGGTCCGAGCGTCGAAACGATCTTTGCGCGTCTCAATGGATTCCTTCTGGTGGTGGGTGGTGCTTGGGTTTCCGCGCTGTGGGGCCGCGCGGAACGAAGCGAGGCCACCAGCACCCTACCGAGTGCTGGTGGCCTGCCGCTCACTCGCGGGTCGGGGTTCCCGATGCGTTCACGTCGGTCTCAGACCGTGATCGCGCGGTCGGTCGCCTTGACCGGAGCGGGCAGGATCGTCGACCCCTCGAGGTAGGCGTCGACCTTGGCCGCTACGGCACGGCCCTCGGCGATCGCCCACACGATGAGCGACTGTCCGCGACCGGCGTCCCCGGCGACGAAGACGCCCGGTTCGTTGGTCGAGTAGTCGGCCTCACGAGCGAGGGCGCCGGAGGGTGCAGTGGGCAGGCCGAGCTGCGGCGCGATGGTGTCCGTCTCGGGGCCGGTGAAGCCCATGGCGATGAGCACGAGGTCCGCAGGGATCTCGCGCTCGGTGCCGGCCTTCGGCACACGACGGCCGTCGAGGTACTCGGTCTCGGCGACCCGGAGGGCACGGACCTCGCCGGCCTCGTTGCCGAGGAACTCGACGGTGGAGGCGAGGAAGTGCCGCTCGCCACCCTCCTCGTGTGCACTCGTGACCTCGAACACGGTCGGGAACATCGGCCACGGCTGCTCGGACGGACGCTCGAGCGGCGGCTGCTTGCCGATCGCGAGGTTCGTCACGCTCAGGGCGCCCTGCCGGTGCGCCGTGCCGATGCAGTCCGCGCCGGTGTCGCCGCCGCCGATGACGACGACGTGCTTGCCCTCGGCCGTGGTCTGGTTGTCGACCGTCGTGCCGGCGTTCGTCTTGTTCTGCTGCACGAGGTAGTCCATCGCGAAGTGGACGCCGGCGAGGTCACGACCGGGGATCGGCAGGTCCCGCGGGACGAGCGCACCCGTCGCCACCACGACGGCGTCGTAGCGCGACTTCAGGTCGTCCCAGGTGATGTCCCGGCCGATCTCGACGCCGGCGCGGAAACGGGTGCCCTCGGCCTGCATCTGGGCGAGACGCGCGTCGATCTGGCGCTTCTCCATCTTGAAGTCCGGGATGCCGTACCGGAGCAGGCCGCCGATGCGGTCGTCCCGCTCGTAGACGGCGACGGTGTGCCCGGCGCGCGTGAGCTGCTGCGCAGCCGCGAGGCCGGCGGGGCCCGACCCGACGACGGCGACGGTCTTGCCGGTCAGGCGCTCCGGCGGGTGCGGGGTGACCCAACCGTTCTGGAACGCCTCGTCGATGATCGAGACCTCGACCTTGCTTGATCGTCACCGGCGGCTGGTTGATGCCGAGCACGCAGGACGCCTCCCACGGCGCCGGAAAGAGCCGGCCCGT
>NZ_BACW01000410.1:0-4244 GCF_000333315.1 Curtobacterium sp. B8 | reverse complement strand
GATTTGGACCGGACGACCGAGCCGAGGGGCGTTCCCGGGGCGCTCGTGCCGGCGTGCTCTTCCGCCCAGTCCGCGCCGGGGCACAAAGCCCATCTCCTCGGCGGCACTGCGGGCCCGGTGCGCCCCGTCCACCCACACGAGACGTCCTGCGGCGTCCGCCAGGGCGACGATGCAGCCGGCGGCGCGGGCATCGTCCAGCAGGAGTCGCCGGACGACCGGCAGGGCGGTGCCGAGTGGTCCCGCCCGTCGGACCGCGTCGAGTTCGTCGCGGCCGAGCGCCAGTGGCGGCAGCCCGTCCGGGTCGACGCGGGCAGACCGGCGCCACGACTCGGCCACGAGCGGACGGAGGCCGGACGGTGCGCGCATGCGGCCTCCTGTCCGGATCCCCCGCCGCGTCGTCGCGGTCGGTGCGGTCAGCCTACGTCCGACCTGGCGCGCGGACCAGATCCGCGGTGGCGCAGTGGGCATAGTGGGCACAGTGGGCACAGTGGGCGCGTTCGGCGCCGGAAGCGCGCGGGGGACGATCCGCCGCTGGACGGACGTCCCCCGCGGCCGAGCGTTCGTCCTGGATCAGGGAGGGAACGCTCTCGCCGGTAACCATCCGGCTGGCATCAACCCTCTCACGACGGGAGGGTTCTCGACCAGTGCCCCGCCGACGACCGCCGGACGGCGGGAGCCGTGCAGGGGCCCACAGCTGCCGCGGCTGCCGCTGTTACCGCGGAGCGAGCGGTCGTCGGAGCGTGGCGGACGGCAGCTCCGCGAACACCTGCTCGTAGTAGGCGGCGAAGCGGCCGAGGTGGGAGAACCCCCACGCTCGCGCCACCTCCGCGACGGTGGTCTCCGCGGCGTCGGCGGAGAGCAGCTCCGCGCGCACGCGGTGCAGGCGCGTCTCACGCAGGAACCGCATCGGCGTGATGCCGACCTCGCGTTGGAAGGCGTCCTGGAGACCACGCACGCTGAGACCGGATGCTCGGCTGACGTCCGTGACCGAGATCGGGAGGTGGGCGTTCGCCACGATCCACTCCTGTGCGGATCGGAACCGGGCCGTCCCGGCGGGCGGCACGACGCGCTTCCGGGGCGAGGCGTCGAACGCCGCTGCCACGGCCTCCGCGAGGGCGAGGTTCCACCGGATGCGGGTGGATCGTGCCGTGTCGACGTGGAGCAGTTCGGGTCCGGCGGCGGAGATGACCCGCTGCAGCGTCCGCAGCGCTTCGGGGTCCGGGTGGCGGCGGAACACCAGCGGCCCGGGGACGCCGTCCCGGTGCGCTGCGGCGACCGCTTCGAGGAAGTCGCCGTCGAACCGGACCAGGTGCTGCGTGTTCGGCGTCGCGTCGAACGTGAACTCCCGGTGCGCCGGGTACATCACGGGCACACCCGGGACCATCTCGAGCGGGCTGCTCGAATCCGTGTCGAGCAGGATGCCGGGACGTGTCGCCCACGCCAGGATGTACTGCCTGCCCGGGTTGATCGTGCCCCACCGCCGCGCGCCGACGGCCGAGGTGTTGACCGAGACGTGCTCGTCCCCGACGGTGCGGTACCGCCACGCGAACTCGCCGCGCGTCGCGCCGCTGATGTGGATGTCGTGACTGGCGTAGACACGCTCGTAGAAGGACACCGCCTCGTCGATGTCGAGGCCGCGCCGGTCCAGGTGTTCGGCGCGAGGAGAGTCAGAAGGCATGCGGTGCGATCTTGTCGCACGCCACCGACGCCGCAGCCTCGCGCAGGGGTGTCGCGAGGTCGTCAGCGGCCGAGAACTGCGCCAGGCGGACGAACGGCGCGGACCACCCGCGTTCTGCGGATGATCCACGCCGTTGGCGACCGGATTCCCGGCCCGCTACCGCCCCTGCGGCACGAGTCCGAGGTCGACCAGCTCGTCGTCCGTCAGCATCCGCGATCGGGTCAGGAAGCGCTTCCCCTCCGGCACCTCGAGCGAGAAACCAGCGCCCCGCCCGTCGACCACGTCGATCGTGAGGTGCGTGTACTTCCAGTACTCGAACTGCGCGCGGGACATGTAGACCTCGACGGGGTCGATCCCGTCGACGTCGAGTGCGCCGAGCAGGACGTCACCGGGGCCCGTGCGGAACATGCCGACGGGGTAGCACATCGGGCTCGAGCCGTCGCAGCAGCCGCCCGACTGGTGGAACATCAGCGGGCCGTGCCGGGCGGCGAGGGAGCGCAGGAGCTCCTCCGCCGCCGGGGTGGCCGCCACGCGGGCGGTGCTCATCAGAAGAAGCCCATCGGACCCTCGGCGTAGGACACGAGGAGGTTCTTCGTCTGCTGGTAGTGCTCGAGCATCATCTTGTGGTTCTCGCGCCCGATGCCGGACTGCTTGTAGCCGCCGAACGCCGCACCCGCCGGGTACTGGTGGTAGGTGTTCGACCAGACGCGCCCGGCCTGGATGTCTCGTCCCGCCCGGTACAGCGTCGTGGCCTCACGGCTCCACACCCCGGCGCCGAGCCCGTAGAGCGTGTCGTTGGCGATCCGGATGGCGTCGTCGTAGCCGCTGAAGGACGTCAGCGCCAGGACCGGCCCGAAGATCTCCTCCTGGAAGATGCGCATCGCGTTGTCGCCCTCGAACACCGTCGGCGTGACGTAGTACCCGCCGGACAACTCGCCGCCGAGGTCCGCGCGCTCGCCACCGGTCAGGAGCTTCGCGCCCTCCTGCTTGCCGATGTCGATGTAGCTCAGGATCTTCTCGAGCTGGTCGTTCGAGGCCTGCGCCCCGATCATCGTCGACGGGTCCAGGGGGTGGCCCTGCTTCACCGCACGGACCCGGTCGAGGCCGTCGGCGACGAAGCCGTCGTAGATCTCCTTCGCCACGAGGGCTCGGGACGGGCAGGTGCAGACCTCGCCCTGGTTGAGGTTGAAGAAGGCGAAGCCCTCGAGGGCCTTGTCGTAGAACGCGTCCTGCTCCTGGGCCACGTCGGCGAAGAACACGTTCGGGCTCTTGCCACCGAGCTCGAGCGTCACCGGGATGAGGTTCTGCGACGCGTACTGCATGATGAGCCGGCCGGTGGTGGTCTCGCCGGTGAACGCGACCTTGCGGATGTCGGGGTGCTGCGCGAGCGGGGCGCCGACCTCGATGCCGAAACCGTTCACGACGTTGAGGACCCCGGCGGGCAGCAGGTCGCGGATGAGCTCGACGAGCACGTGGATCGAGGCGGGGGTCTGCTCGGCGGGCTTGAGGACGACGCAGTTGCCCGCGGCGAGGGCAGGCGCGAGCTTCCACACCGCCATGAGGATCGGGAAGTTCCACGGGATGATCTGCCCGACGACGCCGAGCGGCTCGTGGAAGTGGTAGGCCACGGTGTCGTGGTCGATCTCCCCCGTCGAGCCCTCTTGCGCACGGATCGCACCGGCGAAGTAGCGGAAGTGGTCGATCGCGAGCGGGATGTCGGCGCCGAGCGTCTCCCGGATCGGCTTGCCGTTCTCCCACGTCTCGGCGACGGCGAGCATCTCGAGGTGCTCCTCCATGCGGTCCGCGATCCGGTTGAGGATCGTGGCCCGCTCGGCGACGCTCGTCCTCCCCCACGCCGGGAACGCCTTCCACGCGGCCTCCACCGCGCGGTCGACGTCGGTCGAGTCACCGCGGGCGACCTCGCAGAAGACCTTGCCGGTCACCGGCGTGGGGTTCTCGAAGTACTGCCCACCCGCGGGGGCGACGTACTCCCCGCCGATGAAGTGGTCGTACCGCGACCGGTACTCCACGAGCGAGCCCGCCTCGCCGGGTGCGGCGTAGGTGGACGGGGACGGTGCGATGGTCATGGTGGACACCTTTCGACGACGTTGTCGGTGACGCTGGGTCCGCGCCTGCACGGCACGGTACGACCGGGCAGGTTGCATCCGGTTGCACGCTCACCCGCCCGGCTGCACGTGGCCGCGCAACCGTGGTGTCCACCCCCGGGTACCGTCGGAGTCCGAGCAGCGCCGATCAGGGAGGAAGCTCGTGGACTCTCGTGCCGTCCGCACGTTCCGCGTGTTCGTCGTGGTGACCGCCGTGGTGGCGATCGCCCTCGGGGTGGTGGCGGTGGCCTGGCCGCGTCCGACGCTGGTCCTCGTGGCGGTCCTGTTCGGCGTGTACCTGGTCGTGGCGGGCGCGCTGCGCGTGTTCGCCGCGGTCCGGGGGCACGGCACGGCCCCCGTGTGGCGGTGGACGTCCGGCGTGGTCGGCGTCCTGGTCGGCCTCGCCGGCCTGCTGTGCCTCGTCGATCCCGCGGTCCCGCTGGTGGTGTATGCCGTCCTCG
>NZ_BACW01000411.1:0-5515 GCF_000333315.1 Curtobacterium sp. B8 | reverse complement strand
AGCATCGAGATGAACCGTGGATGGCGTTCGTGTGCTGCCCCTCGCGGTTCACGAAGCTGTCGACCGGCAGCGCGTAGAAGGCCCGGAAGGCGAGCGAGTGGCCGTCGATGACCATGAGGGTAGGCTTTGCGGAGTCCGACACCCGGACAGCCTACCGACGCCATCCGACACGGGAGTCCTGCGCGCGTGACCGACGAAGCGACCACCACGAACGCCGTCGACGACCGGCTCGCCGTGCGCGGGATGGGCGAACTCGCCGAGAAGATGGGCATGGTCATCACCGAGCTCACGGCCGAGCGGGCGGTGGGCACGATCCCGGTCGAGGGCAACCGGCAGCCGGTCGGGCTGCTCCACGGCGGCGCCTACGTCGTCCTCGCGGAGAGCCTCGGTTCGATGGCGGCGAACGTGCACGCCGGCCCGGGTCGCTACGCGGTCGGCATCGAGCTCAACGCCTCGCACTCGCGCAGCGCGACGAGCGGGATCGTCACCGGCACCTGCACGGCCATCCACCTCGGGAACACGCTCACCACGCACGAGATCGTCCTCACCGACGACCAGGGGCGACGCTGCTCCACGGTGCGCATCACCAACATGATCCGCGACGCCCGCTGACGGAACCACCTGGGCCTCCCGGCAAGCGCGGTCACGACACCCCGCGTGCGCGCCGCGCTGGGGTCAGGAAACGTCGCCCCGCGGCGACGAGAGCGACACGTCGTGCGCCCACGGCGCCGGCGCTCGGGCGCGCCGGACGGGAGGCCCGTGGCGGGCGTGCACCGCGCCTCCCGTCCGCCGTGTGGTCGCCGAGCGGTCACGACACCCCGCCTGCGCGCCGCGCTGGGGTCAGGAAACGTCGCCCCGCGGCGACGAGAGCGACACGTCGTGCGCCCACGGCGCCGGCACTCGGGCGCGCCGGACGGGAGGCCCGTGACGGGCGAGCGCCACGCCTCCCGACCGACGTGTGGTCGCCACGGACGACGAGAGCGCCGCCTCCCCGAGGGGAGGCGGCGCTCTCGTGCGAGCGACCTGCGTCGCTACTTCTTGGCGCTGAGCTGCTCGATGATCGCCTTCGCGACGTCGTGCATGGTGAGACGGCGGTCCATCGAGGCCTTCTGGATCCAGCGGAACGCCTCGGGCTCGGTGAGGCCCATCTTCTCGTTGAGGAGCCCCTTGGCCCGGTCGACGAGCTTGCGGGTCTCGAACCGTTCGACGAGGTCGGCGACCTCGGCCTCGAGCGTGATGATCTGCTGGTGACGCGAGAGGGCGATCTCGATCGCGGGCAGCAGGTCGTTCGGCGTGAACGGCTTGACGACGTAGGCGAGGGCGCCGGCCTCGGTCGCGCGCTCGACGAGGTCCTTCTGGCTGAACGCCGTGAGGAGGACCACCGGAGCGATGTGGTTCTTGGAGAGCTTCTCGGCCGCGGAGATGCCGTCGAGCTGGGGCATCTTGACGTCCATGACGACGAGGTCGGGGCGGAGGTCGGTCGCGAGCTGCACGGCGGTCTCACCGTCGCCCGCTTCACCGACGACGTCGAAGCCGTTGTCGCGGAGGATCTCGACGATGTCGAGGCGGATGAGCGACTCGTCCTCGGCGACGACGACGCGACGCGGTGCTGCTGGGGTTGCTTCTGTGTCACTCACGCAGAGCAGCCTACTAGACCACGGAAGTGCCAGTTGTCGGGACCGTCCCGCGCGCCGTGACCGCCGTTGTACGAGTGGCGGGACTCGAACCCGCACGCCGTGAGGCAGAGCATTTTGAGTGCCCCGTGTCTACCGTTCCACCACACTCGCGAGGAGATCAGGCTAGCAGCACCCGCAGCTCGAACACGGCGCCGCCGAGCGCCCGGCTCCCGCCCTCCCGGCCCGCACCGCCCCGGTCCGCACCGCCGTGGCGCACACCGGCGTGCGCGAGCGACCCGCCGTGCGCGTCCGCGATCCCCCGTGCGATCGGCAGCCCGAGCCCCGCTCCGCCCGAGCGGGCGTCCCGGGAGGCCTCGAGCCGCACGAGCCGGTCGAAGACGCGTTCCCGGTCGGCCTCGGGGATACCGGGGCCGTCGTCCTCGACGCGGAGGAGGGCTTCCCCGGGCCCGTCGGTCAGTTCCAGCCGCACGCGCCCGGCTCCACCGGACGCCCGCGCCGCGTTGTCGACGAGGTTGCCGACGACCTGTGCGAGGCGGTCGGGGTCGACGTCGGCGACGACCTCGTGACCGGGGACGTCGACGTCGAGGGTCGTGCTCGGCAGGCGGAGTCGCAGCCGCTCGGCCTCGGCGGCGAGCCACGGCCCGAGGTCGGTCGGCCGGCGGTCGAGGTCGATCCCCCGGTCGAGCCGGGCCATCGTCAGCATGTCGTCGACGAGGCGCGCAGCGCGGTCAGCCTGCCGGACGACGTGCACGGCCATCGCCTCGGTGGTCGCCGGGTCCGCGGGACCGTTCCGGACGAGGGTGTCCGCGGCGGCTCGGACACCGGCGACGGGAGTGCGGAGTTCGTGCGCGGCATCGGAGAGGAACCCGCGCACGCGCCCCTCGGCAGCCACGGCCTTGGCCTCCGCTCCCTCGACGGCGTCGAGCATCTCGTCGAAGGCGAGTGCCACCCGGCCGATCTCGGTGTCGGTCCGGGCCGGTCGGAGCCGTCGCCCGCGGTCGCCGGCGGCGATCGACCGTGCGGCGCCGGTCATCTCGTCCAGCGGTCGCATCGTCCGTCGGACGACGAGCACGAGCCCGACCACCGCCACGCCGAGGAACGCGGCAGACGCACCGCCGAGGACCCACCCGACCTGCGCGAGCGTCTCCTGGACGTCCCGTGTCCCCGCGGTCAGCGTGATCCGCGTGCCGTCCGCGAGGTCCGAACGCAGGGTCAGGACGCCGTCGTCGTCGCGCACCGAGGACGACGTGATGCGCGTCCCGGTGGTGCCGCCGGCCGTGGTGTCGCCCGTCGTCCCGGCGCTCGACGAACCGGCCGTCGCCGGGCCCGCGCCCCCGTCCGAGCCCGAGCGCTTCGCCGGTCCCGGCAGTCCCGCGGGGTCGGGCGGTCCCTTCCGGAGCTGGGCCGGCGTGGGTCCGGCCTCGACGGAGGCCCCGTCCGGCTCGACGATCCGGACCGAGAGGCCCTGCGCCGACAACCGGTCGGCGAGGTCGTCCGCGTCGAGCACCCCGACGAGCGCCGCGGCCGCCGAGGCCCGGTCCCTGAGGCGCTCCTCGACCTGGGCGGTCAGCCGGGCGCCGAGGACCGCCTCGACGGCGACGACGAACACGGCGAGCAGCACGGCGAGCAGCACCGTGACGGCCACCACGGTCCGCAATCGCAGGGAGGTGGTGCGGAGGCGTCCCGCGGGGTGGTTCACGCTGCGCCCCGGTCGGTCGCGAGCCGGTACCCGAGCCCCCGCACGGTGTGCACGAGCCGCGGCCCGTGGGCCTCCATCTTCCGACGCAGGGCGCTGAGGTGCACCTCGACGACGTTGGGTGCGATGTCCTCGTACCCCCAGACCTGCGTCGTGATCTGCGCCTTCGAGACGGTCCGGCCACGGCTCTCGGCGAGGAACCGCAGGAGGCGGAACTCCGTCGCCGTCAGGTCGAGCAGGACACCCGCTCGCCGCACGGTCGCGCCGTCCGGGTCGAGCACCAGGTCGCCGACCTCGATCACGGACGGAACCCGCCCCCGTCGCCGCAGCACGGCCGTGACGCGGGCGACGAGCTCGGCCATCGCGAAGGGCTTCACCACGTAGTCGTCGGCACCCTCGGCGAACCCGCGGAGTCGGTCGTCGAGCTCGTCCCGCGCCGTCATCATCACGACGGCGGCGTCGGAGCGGGCACGGATGCGGGCCGCCAGGAGGATGCCACTCGGCCCGGGCAGCATCCAGTCGAGCAGCACGAGGTCGGGTGCCGCACGGTCGAGGTCCTCGGCGATGCGTCGGCCGTCGGAGGCCTCGGCGACGACGAAGCCCTCGGCGCGGAGGGTCGTCGCGACCGCGGTGCGGAGGGAGTCGTCGTCCTCGACCACGAGGATGCGTGCTGGTGCGTTCACGGCGGACACGCTAGGTCGGCTCGGCCATCACGGAGCATGGAACGACCTGGAGAACGCCTGTGCGCCGCCGATGCTTCAGTCCTGCTTCAGATTGGGAACCGACCGTCGTCCTCGTCGGCGGACCGCCCGGTCCGCCGCCCACGAAGAGGAGACACCATGCAGCACGAACAGGATGACCGCCCCACCGTCGGGCGTCGGCGCCGGACCCTCCGCGCGGTCGGCATCGGCTCGGCAGCCGCGGCGGCGCTGGTCCTCGGCGGGGTCGGCGTGACGGCCGCGATGGCCGCGCCGAGCGCGCCCTCGACCGCGCCGAGCGGAGCGCCCACGGGTGCGCCGAGCGGGGCCCCGAGCGGTGCTCCGTCGGGAGCCCCGACCGCGGGACCGGCCGCGCCGGGGAAGGGCAGCTCGGCAGCACCGGGCGGGAACGCAGCACCCGGCTCCGCACCGGCCCCGGGCTGCCTCGCCGGTCCGCTCGCCGACGGGAAGGCGCCCACCCCGCCCAAGGACGGCAAGACGCCCACCCCGCCCAAGGACGGCAAGACGCCCACCCCGCCCAAGGACGGCAAGACGCCCACCCCGCCGAAGGACGGGACGGCACCGAAGCCCCTGGAGGACGGCACCGCCCCGACCCCGCCCACCGGCAGCAGCGCACCCGGCCAGGACAGCACCGCCACCCCGGCCCCGACCAGCGGGTCCTGACCAGCGGGTCCTGACCAGCCGGTCCCGACCCACTCGTCACCCCACCGGTGCCCGCTGCGGGAGGCACACACGGTCGGCCGACAGGTCGACGCGTGTCGTGCCTCCCGGCCGGCGGGCAACCGTCAGGAACGCTCGATCGCCTCGACCGCGGCGACCAGGCCGGCCCGTCGCGGCGACCGCCGCGGCAGCACGCCGAGGAGGGCCCGCAGGACCTGCGGATCCTGCGCGCCGTCCGGTGTCCGCGACCAGGCCAGCAGCGCGTCGACGCCGCCGTCGGCGACGAGCGCCTCCCGGAACCGTGTCCGCACCAGGTCGCGCAGGTCGTCGACGCCCGGTGACGCCGACCCCGGGAGCACCGGCCCGGTGTACCGGTCGACGGCCTGGAGGCGCGCCCCGCGGTCGAGCGCGGACAGCACGGTGTCGACGTCGGTGCGCAACCCCTGCAGGCGGTACGGCCGCGACGTCAGGCGAGCGTCCGGTGCGTGGTCGGCGAGCACGCGTCGGAGGCGCACCACCTCAGCCCGGAGGGTCGTCACCGCGCGGACGTCGCCGTAGACGGCGACCGCGAGGTCCGCGGCCGGGAGGCCCGCAGGCGCTGCCGCGAGCACCGCGAGGATCTCCGAGTGGCGCTCCGACAGCCGCACCGCGCTCGACCCCGTCCGGAGGGTCGCCGTGTCCGACCCGAGGAGCTCGAGCTCGGCGGGGTGCGGTGCCGCGGACGACTGGCGCCGGAGCGCCGCGAGGGCGAGTTCTGCCTCGGCGGCAGCGGCGGCAGCGGTGAGCAGGGGCAGGGTGTGCCG
>NZ_BACW01000412.1:0-1701 GCF_000333315.1 Curtobacterium sp. B8 | reverse complement strand
CTCCGGCGAGACGTCGGCCGGCTCGACACCGAAGACCCGGGCGCCGACGAAGCGGTGCAGGTCCTCGCCCTCGTTGAACGCCTGGATCAGCCCGGGGTCGCCGGACAGGTGCGCCATGATCCGCATCTCGATCTGCGAGTAGTCGGCGGTGATCAGGGTCGTGTAGGGCTCGGCCACGGCGAACGCCGAGCGGACCCGACGCCCGACGGCCGTCTTCACCGGGATGTTCTGCAGGTTCGGGTCGGTCGAGGAGATGCGCCCCGTGCTGCTGCCGGTCTGCTCGTAGCGGGTGTGGATGCGGCCGTCGACGATCGCGGCGTCGAGGGTGTCGACGATCTGGCGGAGCTTCGTGGCGTCGCGGTGCTGCAGCAGCAGGCCGAGGAACGGGTGCGGGTGCTGCTCCTGCAGGTCGGCGAGGCTCGCGGCGTCGGTCGAGAAGCCGGTCTTCGTCTTGCGGGTCTTCGGCATCGCGAGCTCGGTGAAGAGGACCTCCTGCAGCTGCTTCGGCGAGCCGAGGTTGACCTCGTGCCCGATCTCGGCGAAGGCCTGCTGGGCGAGGTCGGCGGCGCGCTCCCCCAGCTCGTGCGACAGGTTCGTGAGGACCGGTCGGTCGATCGCGACGCCGGTGGTCTCCATGGCGGCGAGGACGTGCACGAGCGGCAGCTCGATGTCGTCGAGGACCCGCAGCGAGGACTCGTCGAGCCGGGCGCGGATGGCGGTCGTGACGCGGAGCACGTACCAGGCGTGGACGCCGACGTTCACCGGGTCGGTCTCGGGCACGAGTTGGTTCGGGTCGGCGGTGGAGAGCTCTTCGCCGAGCTCCTGGTAGACGAGGTCGGCGAGGGGCTGCCCCTGCTTGCCGGGCTGCGCCAGCCACCCGAGGATGCGGGCGTCGCCGGCGAGGCCGTTGACCGTGAAGCCGACGGTGGCGAGCACCTTGATCGCCGTCTTCGCGTCGTGGAAGTGCTTCGGGGCGTCCGAGGCGAACCAGGCCGCGAGCTGCTCGTAGTCCTTCGCGCCGCTGCCGCCGGGGACCAGCACCGCGTCGTCGTGCGTGGCGATGCCGATCGCGCTGAGCCGGCCGTCGATGACCTCGACCGCGACGCCGAAGCCGTTCGCCGCGTCCTTCGCCTTGCGCTCGAGCCAGTAGCCGAGCTCTTCGTCGATGATCGTGGTGACCTTCGGCGGCACCGGGGCGCCGTCGTCGACCCCGCCCTCGGCGGCAGCGGACTCGGACGGTTCGCCCGTGCCAGCGACCTTGAACACGCGGTCGAGGAGCGTGCGGAACTGGAGCTTGGCGAAGAGGTCGCGGACCGCCTGCTCGTCGAGCGGGCGGAGTGCGACGTCGGCCGGGCCCACCGGCAGCTCGACGTCGTTGACGAGCCGGTTCAGCTTGCGGTTCCGGACCGCGCGGTCCTTCTGCTCGCGGAGGTTGTTGCCGACCACGCCCTTGATCTCGTCGGCGTGCTCGAGCACCCCGTCGAGCGAGCCGTAGAGGTTGATCCACTTGACGGCGGTCTTCTCGCCGACCTTGTCGATGCCGATCAGGTTGTCGCTGGTCTCACCGACGAGGGCCGCGATGTCCGGGTACTGGTGCGGCTCGATGCCGTAGCGCTCGTACACCTTGTCGCGGTCGTAGCGGGTGAGCTCGGAGACACCGCGGACCGACGGGTACAGCAGCGTGACGTCGTCGTTCACGAG
>NZ_BACW01000413.1:0-1316 GCF_000333315.1 Curtobacterium sp. B8 | reverse complement strand
CTGCGTGATCGGCGTCCCCGGCTTCACGGCGACGGCGGCACGGGCCCCGTTCGACCGGATCGCGGCGGCGGTGGCCACCGGGTCGGTCGCGGCCTCGAAGTGGAACGTCACGCTCGACGCACCCGTCTCGGCGTACTTCGGTGCCTGCGTGTCGGCGTCGGTGATCATCAGGTGCACGTCGAGGGGCACCGGGGAGACCTCCTGCAGGCGCTGCACGATCGGGAGCCCGAGCGTGAGGTTCGGCACGAAGTGGTTGTCCATCACGTCGACGTGCACCAGGTCGGCGGTCTCGATGCGGTGGAGCTCACGCTCGAGGTTCGCGAAGTCGGCGGACAGGATGCTCGGCGAGATGCGGATCGTCACCCGGCAAGCCTACCGGCGGTGCCAGTGGTGCCCCGAGACTCGGTTCGGGTTCCGCGAGACTCGGTCTCAGCGACGGTTCTCGGGCGCCGCGGCACGAGAACCGTCGCTCAGCCCGAGACTCAGCATCGCAGCCGCGCCGCCCGCTCAGCCCGAGACAAAGCATCGCAGCCGCGCCGCCCGCTCAGCCCACGCGGCGGAACAGCGCGACGAACATGGCGTCGGTGCCGATCCGGTGCGGCCACAGCTGGGCGACCGGTCCGTCCGCCACCTGCGGGTCCCGCACGGCCACCGACCGGACGACCCCGGCGGTGTCGAGCTGCTCGAGCACACCGGGGTGGCGTTCGAGCACGGCGTCGACCTGCCCGCGCGTCTCCGCGAGGTGCGGTGAGCACGTGACGTACGCCAGGGTCCCGCCGGGCGCGAGGACGCGGACGGCCGCGTCGAGCAGCTCCGACTGCAGCTCGGCGAGCTCCGGCACGTCCTCGGGCTGCTTGCGCCACCGCGCCTCCGGTCGACGCCGGAGCGCCCCGAGCCCGGTGCACGGTGCGTCGAGCAGGACGCGGTCGTACTGCACGCCTGCACCGTCCCGACCGAAGCGTCGCCCGTCACCCTCGACGACGGTCACCACGTCGCCGAAGCCCGCGAGGGCCTTCCGCACGAGACCGACCCGCGCGGGGACGAGTTCGTTCGCGACGAGGTGCGCACCGCCGACGGCAGCCTCCGCCGCGAGCAGCGCCGCCTTGCCCCCGGGGCCGGCGCACATGTCCAGCCACCGCTCGCCCGGTCGGACGTCGGACGACCTGCTGAGCGCGAGGGCAGCGAGCTGCGAGCCCTCGTCCTGCACGCGGAGCCGCCCGGCGGCGACACCCGGCACGCGGGCGGGGTCGCCGGACACCCCGCGGATGCCGGTGGGCGAGACCGGTGAGAGGTCCGCCTCGGACCGGACGGGAGGC
>NZ_BACW01000414.1:0-986 GCF_000333315.1 Curtobacterium sp. B8 | reverse complement strand
CATGCACCAGTACGAACTGATGGCGATCCTCGACCCCGAGATCGACGAGCGCACCGTCGCTCCCAGCCTGGACAGTTCCTGGCCGTGATCCGCAACGACGGTGGGACCGTCGACAACGTGGACGTCTGGGGCCGTCGTCGTCTCGCCTACGAGATCGCGAAGAAGTCCGAGGGCATCTACGCCGTCGTGGACTTCACGTCCTCCCCCGAAGCCGCCAAGGAGCTCGACCGCCAGCTCGGTCTCTCCGAGGCCGTCCTCCGCACCAAGGTCCTCCGCGCCGAGGAGGCGATCGCCCAGGTCGCCGCCCAGAAGCAGCGCGACGAGGCCCGTGCGGCCCGCAAGGCCGCGAACGCGACCGCGAGCGCCGAGTAAGTCATGGCCGGCGAAACCGTCATCACGGTGGTGGGCAACCTCACCGCGGACCCGGAGCTGCGCTACACGCAGAACGGTCTCGCGGTGGCGAACTTCACCATCGCCTCCACCCCTCGCACGTTCGACCGTCAGGCGAACGAGTGGAAGGACGGCGACGCGCTGTTCCTCCGTGCGAGCGTGTGGCGCGAGTTCGCCGAGCACGTGGCGGGCTCGCTGACGAAGGGCTCGCGCGTCATCGCGCAGGGCCGTCTGCGTCAGCGCTCCTACCAGGACCGTGAGGGCCAGCAGCGCACGAGCATCGAGCTCGAGGTCGATGAGATCGGCCCCTCGCTCCGCTACGCGACCGCGCAGGTCACCCGTGCAGCGGGTGGCTCGGGCGGCGGTCGTGGCCAGGTCGGCGGCGGCAACGCGTCCGGCGGCAACGGCGGCGGCAGCTGGAACAACAACGGCGGCGGTCAGTCGGACGCGCCCTGGTCCCCCCAGGGTGGCCAGCAGGGTGGCGGCAACGCACAGTCGAACGACGTGTGGAGCACCCCCGGCGGCTCGTACGACGACGAGACCCCGTTCTGATCCCCAGCGGTCTGACGGACACACAACTTCTCACCTCAAGAAAA
>NZ_BACW01000415.1:0-5083 GCF_000333315.1 Curtobacterium sp. B8 | reverse complement strand
CAGCACGTTTGTCCACGAGGTCAGAACGCGCCGCCCGTCAGGACCAGGACCGGCAGCAGCAGGACGCCACCCGTGCCGAAGACCGCCCCAATCGACGCCGCACGGCCCGCGCCGACGACCATCAGCCGGTGGGCCGCCCACGAGTACACCGCGTACGTGACGCCGGCGACGAGTCCGAGGAGGATCCCGAGGACCGTGCCGCCCGACCCGATGTCGGTGCCGGCGGGCGCGTCGGTCGGGGCCTGCCCGCTGTCGACGCCGGACAGGCAGAGCACGGTGCTGCCGAGGACCCCGAGCGCCGCGGCGGCCACCCACGCACGTCCGAGTGGTCGGCGGTCGACCACGCGTTCGAGCACGCCCGACGCCAGCGGGGCGGACGCGAGCGAGACCACGGAACCGATCGCGACGCCCGCGGTGTGCATGGAGCTGTAGAACGCGAGCGGGTACACCGCGACCGCGATGCCGCCCACCAGGACCAGACCGAGGTGGCGGCGGAGCACCGGCCGCGCCCTCTGGAGCGGCCTGACGGCGACGGCGGCCTGGAGGAGTCCGCCGATCCCCAGTGCGGCCGCACCGATGGCGAGCGGGCCGACCGCGGCGGTCGCGGCGGCGGTGCCGGTGGTGCCCCAGAGGACCGCGGTGACGACGACGGCGACCAGGCCGGTCCGGGGCGACGGGGTGGTGCGCACCGGTCGCACCTCCGCTCGCTGGGGTGGGCTCTGGCTCTGGCTCTGTCTATGGCTCTGGCTCTGCGGAGCGGTCCCCGCGGGGTGGGCCCTGACGGACTCGAACCGCCGACATCTTCGGTGTAAACGAAGCGCTCTACCAACTGAGCTAAGAGCCCCTGTTCGACCATCCTAGGGGGCCGCCGCGGACCCTTCGTTCGACACTCCATCTGAAGAGTCGTTCAGTGATCGGGGCGGTGCGTCTCGCTGACCAGGGCTTTCTCGACTCCCCCCTCGAACGTGTGGCACGGACCGGAGCCCCGAGGACCCCTATGCTTCGCGAACGGACAGCAATGCCTGGTGTCCGATGACCGAGGGGGAATCCCGTTGCCGAACCGCACTCCGAACCGTCGTCGCGCCTGCACGGCGGGGACACTCGTCGCCGTCATCACGCTCGGTGGCCTGCTCGGGGTGGCGGGCCCCGCTGCCGCAGTCGCCGCAGACACGACCTCCGGGACTGACGCGGACGTCGCGGTGGTCGGGCAGCAGGCGGACCCGGCTGCCGCGGACACGGGGAGCTCCGGCGGGGCAGCGGCAGACGCAGGAGCGGCGAGCGACACCGGCGCCGCTGGCTCGGGCGCCGCCGACTCGGGTGCTGCCGGCACGGGTGCCGCCGGCTCGGGCGCCGCCGGCTCGGATGCAGCGACGCCTGCGGATGCCGGGACCGCGGCCGGCACTCCCGCGACCTCGGACCCGACCACACCCGCGGCCTCGTCGTCCCCGGACCCGTCCGACACCGCGTCCCCCACCGCCGACGCGACCGCCGTGACGATCGACGGCGCGCCGACGGTCGGCGCCACGCTGACCGCGCGTGCGACGGGGTTCACCGGCCCCGTCACGTACTCCTGGCGCGCCGGGGACACCACCCTCGCGGCCGACGGAGACTCCTACACGCCGACCCGCGCGGACGCGGGCCAGGTCATCACGGTCACCGTCGACTCCCTCACCGACGACCCACGGTCGGCGAGCACCACCCGGGTGACGGCGCCGCCCGCGTTCGACGACCAGTCGACCCCGGACGACCCGGTCACGCTGACCACCGGCGCCGGCGAACGGTTCCGCCACGCGTTCGCCACCACCGGGTTCCCTGCTCCGACGTACTCCGTGCAGTACTGGGACGCCGACGCGTCGCCCGAGGAGTCCGAGGGCGACGACTCGTCCTTCCTGCCGTACGGGATCACCCTCGACCACACGACCGGCGTCCTGTCCGGCACCTCGGACTACGCCGGGACGTACGCCTTCCGGATCGTCGCGACCGACGGCACCACGAGCGTGTCGCAGTACGTCCACCTCACGACCACCCCTGGGGCACCGCTCGGCATCGAGGTCACCGCCGAGGACCGGTCCACCGTCCTCACCGCACACTCGACCAGCTGGGTCATCGAGCGCGACGGCACCGTGTGGACGTTCCAGAACGAGACGACCCGTGACGGCGACGGCTACATCACGTTCGGGTCCGGTTTCGAGGGCGGCCAGCCGACGATCGACCAGGGCGGCACCCTCCTCGTCGGCGGCGACCTCGTCGACCGGTTCGGCAACGCCGTGCACGCCGACGACTGGATACCCACGCCGGTGACCGTGACCTCCGACCACGCCTCGGACGTCATCGCGCCGGACGAGGAGTGGACCGGCCGGGCCGACGTGACGTTCCCGCAGGCGTCGACCCACCGACTGCCGGTGTCGGCGCAGGACTTCGCCACGGCGTTCACCGTCGCCGTGCGACCCACCGCGGTCACGACCGTACGGACCGTCCCGACGACGACCCGCACCGAGCTCGCCTACACCGGTTCGGACGCGCTGGGCCTCCTGCCCTGGGCAGCAGGCCTGCTCCTCGGCGGCGCCGCGATCACCGCCGTGCGCGGAGGCGTCCGCCGCCGGCGCTGACGAGACAGCCGCATCCGCGGTCGCGGCGTCACCGGTGTTCTGCGGCGCTCCGGTGTCGTGACCGGCCTTGCCGCCGGTGCTGCCCGGTGGCAGGGTCGGTTCCATGACGCTGCCCGCCGACGCGCACGTGCACAGCGAGTTCTCATGGGACGCCGGATCGGACCCGTCGTCCGTCGGCTCGATGCGGCGGACCTGCGAGCGAGCGGTGCGCATCGGACTGCCGGCCCTCGTGTTCACCGAGCACCTCGACCTCGAGGACCACTGGGTCACCGGGCCGGAGGACCTCGGATCGCACGCCCGCAGCCTGGTGGGCGTGGACGGCCGGGTGCGGTTGCCGCCGCTCGACCTCGACGGGTACCTCGCCGCCATCGACCGCTGTCGGTACGACTTCCCGGAGCTCACGATCCTGACCGGCGTCGAGTTCGGGCAACCGCACCTGTGGAACGCCGCGGCGGCCGACGTCGTCCGCCGGGTCGACCGGGTCAACGGGTCGCTGCACATGCTGCCGTTCGAAGAGGGTGACGCAGGTGCAGGATCGGACGCGGACGGCGCTGCTCGAGGTGCCGCACACGATGCCGGGGCCCGGACCGAACCGTCGACGCTCTACCGGTACCGGCCGCCTGCCGACGTCATGTGGGCGTACCTCGCCGAGATCCCGCGCATGGTCGCCGGCTCGGACTCCTTCGCGGTCTTCACCCACATCGACTACGCCGTCCGTTCCTGGCCGAGCGCCACCGCCGGCCCGTTCGACCCCCGCGAGTTCGAGGAGGGGTTCCGCGCGGGGATGCGCGCGATCGCCTCGTCCGGTCGGGCCCTCGAGATGAACACCCGACGGCTCTGGTCGTGGGTCCCGCAGTGGTGGGCGGAGGAAGGCGGCCGGGCGGTCACGTTCGGGAGCGATGCGCACACCGCGGACGCCCTCGCCACGGGGTTCCCCGAGGCGACGGTGCTGCTCGAGTCGTTCGGGTTCCGGGCGGGGCGTCGGCCCGAGGAGTTCTGGACGCGGTGACCCGGGGCTCACGGGGAACGCGGCGTCGCGGAGCGAGCTCGAGGACCGCTCCTCCCCACGCAGCCCTCGCGCACCTGACCATGAACCGTTCGTTCGGTCTCCTGTGGGTCGCCCAGGCACTGTCGTCCATCGTCAACGCTCCCGACCCGGCATCGTCACCGCGCCCTGCCACACCCACACCCGGTACCGCGATCCGTCCCGCCGGATGACCTCCACCTGCACCGCCCGGTCCGTGTACGCGACGACGACCGCCCGCTCCTGCACGCGCACCTCGACGAACCGCAGCCAGACGTCGACGGTGTCCCCGTCCGAGACCGGGACGGGTGCATCCGGGCCGATCTCCTCGCGCGTGAGGCTCACCGGGTACGGACGGGTCAGGAACTCGTTGACCGCAGCCCGCGAGACATCTGCCGGCACTGTGCGGTATTCGCCTGTGCGGAGTTCGCTGCTCGGCCAGCGGTCGGCGCGGCGTCGACTCATGGCATCTCCAATCGAACGTCTGTTCGAATGATAGACCGAGCCGGAACTGAGTCGTCACGACCACCCGCGCTCGCACGGCCCCAGGGCTCCCCGTTGCACTCCCAGGCCTGGCTCCCCATCTCCATCCGAATCGGGTTCGGCTCGGGCAGGTCCTCGGGAAGGAATCGCTCGTCCTTCGGATGCAGGAAGAGCCATTTGCTCGCGAATCCCACGGTGTGTTCGTTGAAGAAGCGCTCCATCTGAGTGCTCCCGAGCGGGAGTGTCATGTCGAGCTCGCCAGCTGCCACGCGATCGACCGAGATGTGCTCGGCGAAGACCATCGGGTCCCCCATCACCAGGCCGAGCTTGCGCGTCAGCGGCATGATGATGCCTGCTGCAGTGGCGTAGCCGACACCTTCCCAGGGGGACGCATCGGCTGGCGTGACGAGGGACACGGGATGATCAGAGGTCACGAGCGATCTGCGATCGAATCGGACGAGCGTCCACGGACGTCCGAGGATGTACGGGAGGATCTGCGTCGCGCTGGAGAGCATCTGGTCGGCGAACTCGATGCTGCTCACCCGCAAGGGCGGCCCTTCGGGGCGTATCGCTTCGGCCCACATCCGATCGACGGTGTCGTTCGTGAGTTGCGGGTCCGCTCGTTGGAGCTGCTGCGTGAAGAGCTCGCGTCCGCCGACACCGATTTGCAGACGCGCCAGCTGTGCTTCGAGTGAATCCACGGTGCGGCGCTGCGTCTGTGTGCGAGTGCTTTGCAACGCGATGAAGAAGGCGAGCGTCTGACGGTCCGCCGATGGGAGCGGCCACACGCCTGACGCGATCTGCGCGATGATCGCAGCCGTCGGGGCCTCGACTTCCGCAAGCGCCCGCTCGAGGACGTCATCGCCATCGTCATGCCCCGGCAGGGCGTAGAAGTCGGTCTCAACGGCAGCACTGTTCACGGACTGCTTGTACCGCCGTTCCCCGGGCAGCGGGACCGTCAGGAGCG
>NZ_BACW01000416.1:0-4706 GCF_000333315.1 Curtobacterium sp. B8 | reverse complement strand
CTGTGCTGGCGTGCGCTGGAGGCGGGGTTGCACGTGGTGGAGACGCCGATCACGTTCACGGAGCGGGAGCACGGGGTGTCGAAGATGAGCGGCAACATCGTGCGGGAGTCGTTGACGTTGGTCACGAAGTGGGGCATCGCCCGCCGCCTGCGCGAGGCCCGGTCCCTGGTCCGCGACCACCACCGCCTGCCCTCCGTCCGCCGCAACGCCCACGTGGCGTAGCGGCCGACGTCAGTGGTCGCGGAGGGCGGCGATCAGCTCGCTCTTCCGCTTCGACGAGTAGCCGGTGAGTCCGAGTTCCTTCGCGCGCTTCCGCAGGTCGGCGACGGTCCAGTCGTCGTAGGAGCCGGACTCACCGCCCTTCTTCCCGACGGCCTTCGTCCCTCGGGCAGCCGCGGCGTTGCTGATGCGCGCGGCCTTCTCCTTCGAGGCGCCCTCCTCGCGGAGTTCCTCGTACATGTCCGGTTTCTTCAGCTGGTTCGGCATGGCCCGGAGGCTACGCCGGGGTGGGCCGGGGTCTCGCAGCCGGCTCAGTCCTTCTCGGGGTCGTTGCCCCAGTTCATCAGCGACCACCGCCACTTGGTGTCGTGCACGTCGCCCTTCGGCCGCTGCTTCGAGTGCCGCGCCACGTACCCGACGACCTTCTTCATGTGGGCGTAGTCGTCGTCGGTGTAGTCGCCCTGCTTCTTCTCGAGGATCCGCACGATGTGCCGGCCGCTCTCGTGCCCGGTCGACTCCCCGCCGCCGTCGGACTTCTGCCCGACCTCCTTCGACTCGTCGGTGTCGAGCCACTGCTTCAGCTCCGAGGCGGTCATGTTCACGGCGTCCGCGAAGTCGTCGCGGATCTCCTTCTGGTCGTCGCTCATGCCCCGACCCAACCCGGTCCGCCTGACCACCGGCTCCCGGTGCGCCGAGCGGACTGACGCTCCGGGTCTTCGGAGCCGGTGCCGCGTTGAGTGGTCCGCGCAACCCACGACGGAAGAGGAACACATGCGCGCAGTCGTCTGGCACGGCATCGGGGACATCCGCCTCGACGAGGTCCCGGAACCGACCATCCAGCACCCCGAGGACGCGATCGTCCGCATCACGCGGAGCGCGATCTGCGGGACCGACCTGCACTTCGTCCGCGGCACGATGGCGCCGATGCACGAGGGCACGATCCTGGGGCACGAGGCCGTCGGCGTCGTCACCGAGGTCGGAGACGCCGTGCGCGGGTTCAGCCCCGGCGACCGGGTCGTCATCAACTCGACCATCTCGTGCGGCGCATGCCGGTACTGCCGGATGGGCAAGACCGCGCAGTGCGACGTCGCGAACCCGAACGGGCCGCAGGCGGGCACCAGCTTCTTCGGCGGCCCGCAGTCGACCGGTCCGGTGAACGGCCTCCAGGCGGAGTACGTCCGGGTGCCGTGGGCGCGGAACACGATGCACCCGCTGCCCGAGAACGTCAGCGACGAGCAGGCGATCCTGCTGTCGGACATCTTCCCGACCGGCTGGTTCGGCGCCGAGCTCGCCGGGGTCACCCGCGGTGACGTCGTGGTCGTCTTCGGTGCCGGGATCGTCGGGCAGTTCGCGGCGGCATCGGCGTACAAGCTGGGTGCCGCACGGGTCATCGTCGTCGACGGCGAGGAGACCCGTCTGGCAGCGGCGCTCGCGCAGCACTGCGAGGTCGTGGACTACAACCGTGAGGACCCGGTGCAGACGATCCTGGACCTGACGAACGGCATCGGCGCGGACTGCGTCATCGACGCCGTCGGGGTCGACGCCGAACGTCCGAAGCACGGGCCGGCCGCCGTGTCCGACGAGGACGCCGCGGCGTTCGACGCCGAGGTGCAGCAGGTCGCCCCGGACGCGTCCCCGGACGGCTTCGGCGACCAGCAGCAGTGGAAGCCCGGCGACGGCCCCTCGCAGGTCGCGCAGTGGGCGGTGGCCGCGGTCGCGAAGTACGGCCGGATCGGCATCATCGGCGTCTACGGGCCGACCGCCCAGCAGTACCCGATCGGCGAGGCCATGAACAAGAACCTCACGATCCGGATGGGCAACTGCGACCACCACTCGGTCACGCCGCCGCTCATCGACATGGTCGCCGCCGGGCAGTTCGACCCGACTGCGCTCATCACGGAGCACGAGCCGATCGGCTCCGCGATCGAGGCGTACGAGGCCTTCGACCGCCGCGAGCCGGGCTGGATCAAGGTCGAGCTGGAGCCGGCCCGATGAGCGCCCCCGAGGACCAGTACGCCTTCGGCGACCCGCGGAGCCGGTACCCCGACGTCTCCCCCGAACCGCAGACCCAGGAGGAACCGGGGCTGCAGTCGCAGATGGACCCGGTCCCCGACCTCGGCGAGTCGAGCTACCGCGGGACCGGTCGGCTGGCGGGCCGGAAGGCCCTCGTCACCGGCGCGGACTCGGGCATCGGCGCAGCCGTCGCGATCGCGTTCGCCCGGGAGGGCGCGGACGTCGCGCTCGCGTACCTGCCCGACGAGCAGTCGGACGCCGACCACGTCATCGAGCAGGTCGAGGCGGCCGGACGCACCGCCGTCGCGATCCCGGGCGACCTCCGCGACCGGGCCTACGCGAACGATCTCGTCGAGCGGGCGGTCGCGGGACTCGGCGGGCTCGACGCGCTCGTCAGCGTCGCCGGCAAGCAGCGGTGGCAGCCGGACCTGCTCGACATCACCGACGAGCAGTTCGAGGCGACGTTCGACGTCAACGTGTTCGGCCTGTTCCGGCTCGTGAAGGCGGCACTCCCCCACCTGCGCCCGGGCTCGACGATCACGACCACGGCCTCCATGGAGGCGTACAAGCCCGCACCCGACCGCCTCGACTACGCCGCGTCGAAGGGCGCGATCAACAACTTCTCGAAGGGGTTGTCGCAGCTGCTCGTCGAGCGGGGCATCCGCGTGAACGTCGTCGCCCCCGGGCCGACGTGGACGGTGCTGCAGCCGAGCGGCGGGGTGGACCCGTCGACGCTGCCGGAGTTCGGGTCGAGCGAGTCACCCATGGGCCGGGCCGCGCAGCCGGCCGAGCTGGCGCCCGCGTACGTCTTCCTCGCGTCGCAGGAGTCGAGCTACGTCGCCGGCGAGACGCTCAACGTGAACGGCGGCATGGTCACGCCCTGACGCGGAGCGCTCCTCGATTCCGCAGCTGGCAGTCCCGGTGCACGATCCTCGACGTTCGTGCACCGGGACTGCCACGTGGCCTCTCAGGAACCGCCGCGCGCCGCCGACGACCGCCCTCCGCTGAGCACGACCGCCGCCCCGTCGGTAGCGTCGGTGCGGTGACGACGGGGTCCGGCCCGTTCCACCGCCCACGACCCCGAGGACGTCATGCCCTTCCTGCACCGCTCCCCCGCTCCGATCGACGGCCGGGGGTCGGTGTGGTCCGACGGCTTCGGGCGGCTGGCCGTGCGCTGCCTGCAGGTGTCGGTCGTCCTCGTCGTGGCGGCCGTGGTGGTCCTCGCGACGGTGCGCCTGAGCCTCGTGTCGATCCCGGTGCTGCTCGCGCTCATCGTGGCGTCGGCGCTGTACCCGCTGGTGTCGTGGCTCCGCCGGCACGGGGTGCCCTCGGCCCTCGCGACGATCGCGTGCTTCCTCGCCGTGCTGGCCGTGATGGCCGGCGTCACGTGGCTGCTCATCGCGGCGGTCGCGAACCAGTGGTCGAGCCTCCAGTCCTCCGCGGTCGACGGCCTGCAGCAGCTGCAGGACGTGCTGCACGACCTCCCGGTGCACGTCACGGACGGCCAGATCGACGACGCGGTCGACGGCGTGGTGTCCTTCGTGACGAGCCCGCAGTTCGGCTCCGGTGCCATCGCCGGCATCTCCGCCGTGACGAACTTCGTGACCGGGGCCGTGCTGATGGCGGTGATCCTGTTCTTCTTCCTCAAGGACGGTCCGGCACTCTGGGAGTTCCTGCTCCGACCCTTCACCGGCGCGCAGTACGCCCGCGCTCGTCGCGTCGGGGACCGCGTCGTGCAGACACTCGGCGGCTACGTCCGCGGGACCGCCGCGATCGCCGCGTTCGACGCGCTCGCCATCGGCACCGGTCTGGCGGTCCTCGGGGTGCCGCTGACGATCCCGCTGGCGGTCGTCGCGTTCGTCACCTCGTTCATCCCGATGATCGGCGCGCCCATCGCCGGCACCCTCGCCGCGCTCGTCACCCTGGTGTCCGTCGGGCCGGTGCAGGCGGTCGTCGTCGTCGGCATCGTCGTGCTGGTGAACCAGGTCGAGGGCAACCTGCTCCAGCCGGTGCTGATGGGCAAGACCCTGAGCCTGCACGGGCTGGTCATCCTCGTCGGCCTCACCGCCGGGACCGTCCTCGGTGGCGTGTTCGGCGCGATCATCTCGGTGCCGCTCCTCGCCGCGGTGTGGGGCGTCGTGCAGGTGTGGAACGGGCCCGACCAGCCTGCGGAGCCGTGGCGGCAGAAGCGCCGCGAGGACGTGCCCGTCGGCTGAACGCAGCGGGACCACGGGGATCCGGGTCCGCGACCTCGCGCAGGGCGCCGCTCCGACGGCGGCGACCGCCCGTCATCGCGACCAGCAGCCGGGGAGGCGCGGTGCACNTCNGACGCGCACCGCGCCTCCAGGCCGTGGCCGCCCTGGTCAGGACCGCGCCGGCCGCGCGACGGGCGCGACCACCAGGAGCACCAGCGCGACCCCGATGCACGCGAGTCCCGCCCATCCGGGGGGGGGGAGCCGCTCCCCCACGACGAG
>NZ_BACW01000417.1:0-1190 GCF_000333315.1 Curtobacterium sp. B8 | reverse complement strand
AGATCGCCGCGTCGATCATCGACTCGCCGACGACCTTGAGCATGAAGAGGTCACCGGTGCCGACGAGCTGCCGGGGGAGCGGGATGATCTCGTCGACGTGCTGCTCGGCCGTGATGGGCACACCCGCGGCGATCCGCCCGACGAGCGGCACGAGCGTCGTCGCGTCGACGTCGGGGCCGTCGGCGTCGGTCGTCGGCTCGTCGACCAGGACCTCGAGCGCACGGGGACGGTTCGGGTCGCGGCGGATCCAGCCGCCGAGCTCGAGCTGGCCGAGCTGGTGGGAGACGCTCGACAGCGATGAGAGCCCGGCGGCGTCGCCGATCTCCCGCATGCTCGGCGGGTAGCCCCGGCTGGCGATCGACGCGCGGATGGCGTCGAGGATCGCCTGCTGCTTCGCCGTCAGCGGCTTCTGGCCACGCAGTTCGTCCGCCACGTCGTCTCACCCTTCGTCGGTGCGGGATGCCGTCCGGCGGGAATGTCGGTGGTCCCCGGTTGACTTGTCCCAGTCGGTCGAAACAGTATCCGACCGCCGCAGCCCGGACAAACACCTGTTCGAGCGTGTCGCGACGAATCCACGCAGAAATCCCCTCCAGGGGCTTGTGCGCCGCCGGATTCGAAACTATGTTCGGTACACGACTTCGGATCACCGAACGGGAAGGCAAGAACGACATGAGCACCATCGCCATCGCTGAACCCCAGCGTCACGCGGCTCCCGCCGTGCGTACGCGCCTGCGCCTGACGCGCCGTGGACGGTTCGTCCTGACGACGCTCGCCGCGCTCCCGATCCTCCTCATCGTCGCGCTCGCGGTGCTCAACGGCGGTCGGGCGTCGGCCGGTGATGCCGCCGGCAGCGGGTCCGCCCACTTCGAGACGGTCACGATCCAGCCCGGCGAGACGCTCTGGGAGCTGGCCGAGCAGACCGCGCCGAACGCCGACCCGCGCGACTTCGTGCAGGACGTCGTCTCCCTCAACGCGCTCGACGGAGCCGGGCTGCAGGCCGGGCAGACGATCTCGATCCCGGCGAAGTACGCCGACGCGCGCTGATCTGACGCCGACGCGCGCTGACCGCAGCGGCGTGACCGTCCGGACGGCCGGTCTCCGTGGTGCCGTCGCGGCCTACGATGGATCGGTGGCATTCACGCTCGAAGACCTCCCGATCCGAGACGACCTGCGCGGGCAGAGCCCCTACG
>NZ_BACW01000418.1:0-999 GCF_000333315.1 Curtobacterium sp. B8 | reverse complement strand
GCCGCGAGACGGACGCGACCCGAGCCTCCAGGCCGGAGCGCGCAGGCGCGTCAGCGTGTCAGGACGCGACCGGTGTGACCACGAACGGGTCGAGCTCCGCGACCTGCCGCTGGAACACCCGCACGTGCAGGCGGGTGCCGTCCTCGACGTAGTCGACCGACTCCACCGCACCGGCGTCGTGCAGCGAGGACACGAGGTCCCCGCGGTCGTACGGGATCACCACGGTGAGGTCGACGTCGGGCTCGGGCAGCCGGTCCTCGATGGCGGCGAGCAGCTCGGCGATCCCCTCGCCCGTCCGTGCCGACACGAAGACGGCGTCCGGGACGAGTCCGACGAGCACGAGCCGCTGCGACTCGTCGATGAGGTCCGACTTGTTGAACGCGACGACCTCCGGGATCTCGCGGGCACCGACGTCGCCGATGACCTCGCGGACGGTCGCGAGCTGCGCGGCAGGGTCCGGGTGCGAGCCGTCGACGACGTGCACGATGACGTCGGCCTCGCCCACTTCCTCGAGCGTCGACCGGAACGCCTCGACCAGCTGGTGCGGCAGGTTCCGGACGAAGCCGACGGTGTCCACGAACGTGAACTCGCGGCCCTTCGCGCTCTCGGTCCGGCGGACCGTGGCGTCCAGCGTGGCGAACAGCTGGTTCTGCACCAGCACGCCCGCGCTCGTCAGGCGGTTGAGCAGCGAGGACTTGCCGGCGTTCGTGTAGCCGGCGATCGCAACGCTCGGCACGTCGTTGCGGTGCCGGTCGGCGCGCTTGGCCTCACGTGCCGGGCGGAAGCCGGCGATCTGCCGCCGGAGCTTCGACATCCGCGTGTGGATGCGCCGACGATCGAGCTCGATCTTCGTCTCACCCGGACCGCGGGAACCCATGCCCGCACCGCCGGAGACCTGACCACCGGCCTGTCGGGACATCGACTCACCCCACCCGCGCAGACGCGGGAGCAGGTACTGCAGCTGCGCGAGCTCGACCTGCGCCTTGCCCTCGCGGGTCT
>NZ_BACW01000419.1:0-1580 GCF_000333315.1 Curtobacterium sp. B8 | reverse complement strand
GCGAGTCTGCAGGATCGCCTCCTGCAGCATCTCGTCGTCCTTCGCCCGCTCCTCGACCACGGTCACGACGACCCGGATGAGCTGCAGGGTCTGCTGCAGGCTCACCGAGCGGAGGAGCTCCCGCGGTGCGGAGCCGAAGACGTCGGCCGCGGCGATCCACGGCGTCGAGGAACTGCCCTCGAGCCATCCGATGAACGACGTGATGCCGGCCTGGGCCACCAGCCCCACGGCACTGCGTCGGCCGGGGGGCATCTCGCTGTACCAGGGGAGCGTGTCCTCCAGCCGCTTGATGGTCGCGGTGGAGAGTTCGCCCGACACCTGCCGGAGCCAGGAGAGCGCGCGTTCGCGGTCGTTCTCCCGGCTCACGGCAGGGTCGGTGCGGGGTGTCGTCACGCGGGGATCAGCTCTCGCCGCCCGCGCTGCCGGTGGTGCCGGCGGTGACGTCGTGCAGACGGTACTTGTCGATCGCCTGCTGGACGAGGGCGTGGTCGACCTTGCCCTGCTTCGCGAGCTGCTGCAGCGTCCGCACGACGACCGAGGGGCCGTCGATGTGGAAGAAGCGGCGGGCCGCCGGACGGGTGTCCGAGAAGCCGAAGCCGTCGGCGCCGAGCGTGGCGTAGTCGGTCGGAACGAACGGACGGATCTGCTCCTGCACGGCGTGCATGAAGTCGCTCACCGCCACGACCGGACCCTCGGTCCCGAGCAGGCGCTCGGTGACGTACGGCGTCCGCGGGGCCTCGTTCGGGTTGAGGAACGCGTGCTGTTCCGCGTCGAGTCCGTCGCGGTACAGCTCACCCCAGCTCGTGACGCTCCACACGTCGGCCGACACGCCCCAGTCCTCTGCGAGGAGCTGCTGCGCCTCGAGGATCCACGGCACCGCGACACCCGACGCGAGCAGCTGGGCCTTCGGGCCGTCCTGCTCGCTCGGCTTGAGGAGGTACATGCCCTTGACGATGCCCTCGGCGTCGACGCCCTCCGGCTCGGCCGGCTGCACGAGCGGCTCGTTGTAGACCGTGAGGTAGTACATGACGTTGGGGTCGGCGTGCTTCGGCGAGCCGTCCTCGTTCGTCCCGTACATGCGCTCGAGACCGGCCTTGACGATGTGCCCGATCTCGTAGCCGTACGCGGGGTCGTACGACACGACCGCCGGGTTCGTCGCCGCGAGGAGCAGCGAGTGGCCGTCGGCGTGCTGCAGGCCCTCGCCCGTCAGGGTCGTGCGGCCCGCGGTCGCACCGATCATGAAGCCACGGGTCATCTGGTCACCCGCTGCCCAGATGGCGTCGCCGGTGCGCTGGAACCCGAACTGCGAGTAGAAGACGTAGACCGGGATGAGCGGCTCGCCCTGCGTCGAGTACGAGGTGCCGACCGCGGTGAACGCCGCCAGGGCGCCCGCTTCGTTGATGCCGACGTGGATGATCTGGCCCTGCGGGCTCTCCTTGTAGGCCAGGAGGAGCTCACGGTCGACCGACGTGTAGTGCTGCCCGTTCGGGTTGTAGATCTTCGCGGTCGGGAAGTACGCGTCCATGCCGAACGTGCGCGCCTCGTCCGGGATGATCGGCACCACGCGGTCGCCGAAGTCG
>NZ_BACW01000420.1:0-1495 GCF_000333315.1 Curtobacterium sp. B8 | reverse complement strand
AGGTGCCGTCCGGGCGGACCGTGGTGTCCGTGTGCCCGGTGTCGTCGCCGGCGGTTGGCTGAAAGCGGACGACGGCGCCGGGGGTGCCGGTGCCCGTGATCGCCGGCTTGCTGCGTTCGGTGAAGCGCAGGGCGTCCGGAATCGTCAGCGCGAAGGGACGGTCACCGGCGTCGAGGAACCGTGCGCTCCACTCGCCGCCCGCGTCCACGATGGTGTGCACGGTCTTCCCGCCGAGCTCGAGCGCGACCTCGGCCCCGGGCTCCCCGGTGCCGACGACCTCGGACCCCGGCGTAAGGGTCCCGCCCGTCGACGGCGAGAGGATCCGCACGGGCGCGCCGTAGTCCGCCGTCACGTCGTCCTGCGCGACGACCTCGCCGTCCGAACGTTCGACGACCCGGAGGTCCTTCCGCCCGCTGGCGTCCGGTGCGCCGACCTCGACCTCGAAGTGACCGCGGGCGTCGGTCGTCGCCGTCCCGACGGCCGCACCGTCCGTCGCGCGGACCTCGATCGTCGATCCGGGCTCGGCGTCGCCCTCGACGTAGGCGGACTCGGCCGCATCGGCCGGGAACACGACGTCGGCGTCGAGCGAGGCGGCCCGGACGGCGACGGGCACGACGGTGCGCTGTCCGCCGACGCCGGCCATCTCGAGGACGACCGACGACGTCGCTGCCCGCTTCGCCCGGTCCACCGTGACGTCGATCGTCCAGGTCCCGTCGCGCCCGACCTCAACCGGGTCGGCCCGACCACCCGTGACGACCCGGACCGCGGCACCGGGGTCGCCCGTCCCGGAGATCGACGTGGTCCCGTCGACCCCGACCGGCGTCGCGTCCGACGCGGCGCTGATGCCGGCACCGTAGGACACGGTCCCCCAGCTCCGCTCGCGGACGGTCTGCCCGGTGGACACCGTGACGAGGACGTCGAGCTCGGTGACACCCCGGGGCGGGGAGTCGATGTGCGCTTCCCACGCACCCGTGGCGTCGGTGAACACGGTGCCCCGGACCAGGCTGGCGCCCCTGCGGTCGGTGACGAGGACGGTGCTCGACGGCGCGGTCCGGCCTCGGAGGACCGCGCGGTCGTTCGGGTCGTTCGTCGTCGGGGACGTCACGTCGAACGTCGTCGGCGGGACGGCGTCCGCGAAGCCGGTCTCGATGCCGAAGTCCGCGCCGGTGGCCGAGGCAGTGGCGGCGAGCCCGGCCGTGCCGTCGACACGGGCGGTCTCGTTGCCGAGCGCGTAGCCGTACGGCGAGGTGATCCGGCCGTCGGTGACGGTCCAGTTCGAGGCGGCGACACCGCAGCGGTCCTTGCTGATGCCGGCGCCGACCGTGCCGGCGGTGGTCTGGCCGAGGTACAGGCAGTACCCGAACGAGGCACCGCCCGCGACGATCTTGGCGAAACCGTTGGCGTCCGGGATGAGGGAGAACGGGGTGAGCCCCGCATCGGCCGCGGCGGCGGGACTGGGGTACTCCCGCAGCTCGGAGCGGTCGGGCGCCCCGGT
>NZ_BACW01000421.1:0-16022 GCF_000333315.1 Curtobacterium sp. B8 | reverse complement strand
GGCCTTCGTCAGACCCGCTTTCGAGACCATCCCGGCCTCGATGTCCGCGAGAGCCGTCCCCTCCGGGATCACGATCGACGCCTTGACGGCGTTGGCGGGGTCCTGCAGTGCCGTGAGGGCCGCCTTCGAGCTCATCTCCTTCTTGAGGGTGTACGAGCCGGGCTGGAACTGGACGTCGGGTGACTGCAGCAGGAGCTTGTAGAAGACCTTCGAGCTCTTCACGACGTCGCTGCGCTGCAGCGTCTTCGCGACGTCCTCGCCGATGTCGCCCTGCCGGATCGTGATGGTGACCTTGCCGGTCCCGTCGCCGCTGTAGTCGTCGGACTCCTGGGCGCCGGTGATCGCTGCGACGACCTGCTGCACCTTCGGTGCGATGAACTGGTAGCCGGCGACGCCGCCTGCGAGCACGATCGCGACGATGACGATGCCGGCGATGAGCGGGCCGCGTCGGCGCGGCGGCCGCGGATCACGACCCCGACGGGAGGCACGGCCTCCCCCGCCTCGTCCCTCGCCACCGCGTGCTGCCGCGGCTCGCGACGCGTCCTCGGCCGGGACCACGTGCTCGCCGGTGAGGAGCGCGGTCACCTCCGGGTGCAGCTCGTCGGCGCTCGTCGCGACCGGGGCGTCCGCCGGGGACACCGGTCGGCTGCGGTCGCGACGGGTGACCGGTTCGTCACGGTCGACAGCGAAGCCGCCCGGGTCGGCCGGCGCACGCTCGGCCTCTGCACGGCCGGCCTGCGCCCGATCGACTCCTGCCCGCGCGGCCTGCGCACGGTCGTGTTCCGCCGTCGCGGCGTCTGCCCGCGTGGCGTCGGCTTGCGTGGCGTCGGCCTGCGCGGCGTCGGCCTGCGCGGCGTCTGCCCGCGCGACGCCCGCCTGCGCGGCGTCTGCCTGCGCGGCGTCTGCCCGTGCGGCCTCACGCGCTCGCGCCTCGCGCCGCGACAGCGGCCGGTCGGCTCCCGGCCCGGCGTCGTCGCCGGCCCGTCGCCGTCCGCCGTCACCGGCGGGCGAGATGATCCGCGTCGGCGTCGAGCACCCCGAGCAGGATGCGCATGGTCGTCGTCTTGCCGGCCCCGTTGCCGCCGACGAACCCCGTCAGGCGTCCGCGGCCGACCGCGAAGCCGACGTCGTCGAGCACCCGGCGATCGCCGAAGTGCTTCGTCACACCGTCGATGGTGAGCATCGCTGGTCCCCTCCCGTCGGCGCACCTCGCCGACACCCCGACGCTACGGCCGGGAGGCACGGCCCACCTCCGGCTGTCGGCGGGTGTTCCGGTGTGGTCGCCTCCGCCACGCGGGGGAGTGGGGCGGTCACAGCGGTTCCGGGGCGGTCCTGGATACGATGCGGCGATCGGTGCCGAAGGGCCCGGGAACACCGAGGGGACGACCGTGGGCGACGCAGTACAGGGGGCGGACGGGCCGGAGCGTTCGGACGGGCCGGAGCCGGGAGCGGACGGTCACGACACCGTCGCCGGTGCGGCCTCCGCCGCCGGGGCGGCCTCCGCCGCCGGTGCGGCCTCCGCCGCCGGTGCGGCCACCGCGTCGCGGCGGGCGGAGACCGCTGAACACCGACCCGGTGTCGTGCGGCACGGCCGGCTCCGCACCCGGAGCCCGCTCGGCTTCGCAGCGCGCACCCTGGCGATCGCAGCCGCCGTGGCAGTCCTCGGCGCCAGCTCCGTCGCGGCGATCGCGTCGTGGCAGGTCGTGCGCACGGCCAAGCCGCCGGTGTCGCTCGCGATGCCGGGGACGACCGCCAAGCCCGCGCCCGAGCTCACCGCGCAGTCCGGCGAGGTCAACATGCTCCTGGTCGCCACCGACACCCGGGACGGACAGGGTGCCGGGTTCGACGACGCGGCCAACCGCCGGGCCAGCTCGGGTGTCGGCAACAACGACACGACACTGCTCGTGCACATCTCGGCCGACCACACGAACATGGCGGTCGTCAGCTTCCCCCGTGACCTCGTCATCCCGATCCCGGCGTGCACGAACGACAACGGCTCCGTGACCCCGGCGACCGATGCGGCGATGCTCAACACCGCCCTGTCGCGCGGCGGCGAGCAGCACGGACTCGGGTGCGTCGCGAAGACCATCGAGGACCTCACCGGGCTGCAGATCCCCTACGCCGGCATGATCACGTTCGACGGCGTCGTCGCGATGGCCGACGCGGTCGGGGGCGTGGACGTCTGTCTCGCCACCCCGATCGTCGACGACGACGTGACGCCGGCGCTCGACCTGCCCGCCGGCGTCCGGGAGCTCTCCGGCGCCCAAGCGGCCGCGTTCCTGCGCTCCCGTCACGGCGTCGGCGACGCGAGCGACCTCGGCCGGATCAGCAACCAGCAGACCTTCATGTCCGCGCTCGCCCGGCAATCGGTGTCGGCGGGCACCCTCACGAACCCGGCGCGGGTGCTGCGGCTCGCGGAGACCGCCGCCAAGCACATGACCCTGTCCGACACGCTCGCCGACGCGACGACGCTGGCACGCATGGCCCTCGCCGTGCAGAACGTCGGCCCTGTCGAGATGGTGTTCGTGCAGTACCCCGTCGTCGACGACCCGACGGATCCCAACCGTGTGGTCGTCGCCGACGAGGCGGCAGCACAGCTCGACGCCGTGCTCCAGGCGAACGAGCCCGTCGTCCTCGGCTCCGGCAGCCTCGGGCGTTCGGCGGTCGCGACCCGTCGGCGAGCGCGTCGCCGTCGGCGAGCAGCTCTGCGGCGCCGACGCCGACGCCGACGGTCGCTCCCGGTGGTGGGACGACGGCCGGTCCGACGGGCTCCGCGTCCGCCGGCACCCCCGGCGCGACCGGGACGCCGACTCGGACGTCCTCGCCGCTGCCGGACATCGTGTCCGGGCAGAGCGCGGACACCGTGACCTGCGCGAAGCGCGACGGCTGAGCCCGGGTCGCCCGGGCTAGCCCGCGACGCCCTGCTCGAACGCCCAGACCACCGCCTGGATCCGGTCCCGCAGCGCGAGCTTCTGCAGCACGTTCGACACGTGCGTCTTGACCGTGGCGTCGCCGACGAACAGCTCGCGGGCGATCTCGGCGTTGCTGAGTCCCCGCGCGAGCAGGCGCAGCACCTCGGTCTCGCGCTCGGTGAGCCCGGCCGCGGTGACGGCGGCGGAAGCGGAAGCAACCGGGCGTCGGGAGGACCCGAGTGCGGGTGCGGCGGTGGCCCGGCTGATGACCCGGCGCGTCACGTCGGGGGCGAGCAGGGCGTCCCCGGCGGCGACGGTCCGGACGGCCTCGATCAGTCGCTCGGGGGAGGCGTTCTTCAGCAGGAACCCGCTCGCCCCCGCTTCGAGCGCCTGGAAGAGGGCGTCATCGTGGTCGAACGTGGTCAGCACGAGCACCGCGGGCGGGTCGTCGAGCGCCGCGATCCGCCGAGCGGCCTCGAGTCCGTCGACGCCGGGCATCTGCACGTCGAGGCAGACCACGTCCGGACGGAGCCGCACGACCGCGTCGACGGCCTGCGCACCGTCCGCCGCTTCGCCCACCACCCGCAGCCCGGGTTCCGACTCGAGGATCACCCGGAAGCCGGCCCGGACGAGCTCCTGGTCGTCCACCAGCACGATGGTCAGGTCGTCGGCAGCCATGCCCGCACCAGGTACCCTCCCCGGGCGCGCGGCCCGATCTCGACGGTGCCGCCCACCGCGGTGACCCGTTCGCGCATCCCGACGTGGCCGAGCCCGCTGCCGGTGGTGTCCCGCACGCCGCCGCGGCCGTCGTCGGCCACCTCGACCTCGAGCGCGTCCGTCAGGTAGCGCACGCGGACGTCGGCCCGTGCGTTCTGCCCGGCGTGCTTGAGCACGTTCGTCACGGCCTCCTGGGCGACGCGGAAGGCCACCGAGGCGACCGTCGGCGGGACGGGACGCTCGTCGCCGACGACCGACCACTCGGCGGGGTGCCCCGCGGTGCGGGCCGCCTCGACGACCTCGGCGATGCGGCCGATGCCCTCCGTGCTCGGCGCGTCCCCGTCGGCCCCCGCGGCGGATCCGGTCGTGCCGCCGTGGCCGTGGCCGTGGCCGTGGCCGTCGCCGTCGCTGTCGCTGTCGCTGTCGCTGTCGCTGTCGCGCAGGGTGCCGAGCATCCGCCGGAGTTCCTCCACCGCGGTGCGGGCGCTCTGCTCCACCACGCCGAGCGACGCGGTGGCCTGCCCGGGATCGCTGCCGATCACCCGTCGTGCGGCTCCGGCCTGCACGCCCATGAGCGCCACGTGGTGCGCGACGACGTCGTGGAGCTCCCGCGCGATCCGCAGTCGCTCGAGCGTGACCGCCTGCGCAGCCGACCGCTCGCGCTCGGCGGCGAGCTCAGCGGTGCGGACGTCGAGTTCGTGCCGGGCGACCGCAGCGCCCCACGCCCGGTTGCCCGCGTACCAGGCGGCCCCGAAGTAGACGACGTTGATGAGCACGTTGAGCAGCGAGTACGCGATGTACGGCGGGATGACGGCACCGTCGTCGTTCGGCAGCGAGGTCGGCATCGACCAGCCGAAGACGATCGCGAGGAACAGCCACGCGAACATGCCGCCGATCACCACCCACCGCACGGCCTCGGAGCGGAACCGGTCGGAGCACCAGGCGCCCACGGTGTAGATCCCGATGAAGAGCGTGAAGTTGACGACGAAGAGCTCCGGCACGTGCAGCAGCTGCATCCCCACGAAGGCGAGCGCGACGACCACGAGCGCGGTCATCGGCCACCGCCGCCGGAACGCGATCGGTACCGTGTTCGCGAGCACCATGAGCGCGGACACCCACCACGCGGCCTGGTCGTCGTCGTACGCACCGGACGCCCCGTACAGCACGGTGGTGATCGCCATCCCGACCGCGAGCACCGCCGCCAGCAGCACGTCCTGCCGCCACTCCCGCCGCCCGACCGGCAAGCGCGACCACGCGGTGTCCGGCGGTCGCGACCACGCGGTGTCCGGCGGCCGCGACCACGAACCCGTCATCGCCCCCATGCCACCACGGTACCGAACGGCCGGCACCGGGCGGGATTAGTCTCCACGGCAACGGAGCAGGGAGGCACGATGCGGTTCCTCGTCAACGTCATCGACGACGGCCAGGCAGTGACGATCGGTCGGACCGCGTCCGCGACCGAGGCGGAGGCAGCGGCGGTCGACGCGCTCAACGAGCGACTCGACCGCGACGGGAGCATCGTCCTCGCCGTCGGACTCGCGGCACCGTCGGACGCGACCGTGGTGGACGCGCGCGGGGACGAGCCGGTCGTCCGTCCCGGGCCGGTCCTCGACGCCGCCGAGTACGTCGCCGGCTTCTGGGTGCTCGAGCTGCCCGACGCCGAGACCGCGCTCAGGACCGCGACGGAGGCGTCACGAGCCTGCAACCGGAAGGTTCGAGCTCCGACCGGTCCTCTGACCGCCGTCGCCGCACGGCGAGGGCTGCGCACGCCGCCGTCACGACGGCCGCGAGCGCGAACGTCGTCGCCGGACCGAGGCCGTCGACGAGGCCCCCGAGCCCCGCGGCCCCGACGGCCTGTCCGAGCACGAGCACGACGAACAGGACCGACGTCCCCGTCGCGGACCGCTCGGGGGCGATCTCTGCACCGCCGCCGAGTACGCCGACGCCCCCGAGGAGGTCGGGCGGGTCCTCGCCCGCGAGACCGACACGCTCCGCAGCCGGCTCACCGTCGCCGTCGTACCGCTCGTCGGACCAGCGGACGCGGCAGCGCTCGCCGAGGACCTGCTCCTCGTCGTCTCCGGCGCCCTCGCGATGCGGCTCCGGGACCAGCGGACCGGGACGGCCACGGCGCGGACGGTCGCGGACGCGGTGGTCCGTGCCCACCTCGCGGCGACCACCTGCACGACCTCACACGGAACACCCGGCTGAACACCGCTCACCTCCGCGCTGCTGCTCGCTACGCTGCGAACGTGCACCCGACCAGGTCCCGAGTCACCCGCCGTGCCCTCATCGTCGGCGGTGGAGCGGTGGTGGCCGCGGTCGCGGTCGCCGAGGCCGTCGACCTCCGCTGGCTCCCGGGACGCTCCACCATGTACCGGACCCTCGGACTGGACGGCGAGCCCGGCCACATCCCCGATGTGACGCCCGTGCCGACGACCTCCGGATCGTTCGTCTCCCGAGCGCGTGGCGGCCGCACCGTCGGCTGGACCATCGCCGCGCCGCAGTCCGACCGCCCGCTGCCGATCGCCGTCGCCCTCCACGGGTACGGCGGATCGCACCGCACGTTCTTCGGGAACGGCCTCGGCTACGAGCGCTTCCTCGCCCAGCACGTCGCACGGGGCGGGGCGCCGTTCGCGGTCGCGGGCGTCGACGGCGGCAACCGCTACTGGCACCGGCGCGCGGACGGCGACGACCCGGGCGCGATGGTGCTCGACGAGTTCGTCCCGATGCTCGAGCAGCGCGGCTTCGACACCGGCCGCCTCGCCTTCACCGGCAACTCCATGGGCGGGTACGGTGCGCTCCGCTTCGGGGGCCTCCTCGGGCCGAGGAAGGTCCGGGCGGTCGCCGCCCTGAGCCCGGCGCTCTGGACGAGTGCGGGCGAAACCGCCCGCGGTGCCTTCGACGACGCCGAGGACTTCCGCGCGAACACGGTCATCGGACGCCAGCACGACCTCGACGGTGTCGCGGTCCGGATCGACGTCGGCACCGGCGACGGGTTCGAGCCCGCCGTCCGGACCTACGTCGACGGGTTCACCACGACGCCGGCCGGCGGGTTCGAACCGGGTGCGCACGACAACGCCTTCTGGCGACGCATGGCCCCGCAGCAGATCGCGTTCCTCGCGCGGCACCTGCACGCCTGACCCAGGTGCCGGACGGGAGGCCCGCCCCGCGTCCGCCACGCGCGTCACCCGGGCCGCGCCTCCAGGCAGGTCCCCGCGGCGCGACCCGTCCGCGTCAGCGGGACGCGACCAGGAGGTCGTCGACCGCGGCGACGACCGTCGCCACCTCGGTGCGGGTCGTGTAGTCCACGTGCACGTCCGCGAACCGGACCGTGCCGCCCGCGTCGATCACGAACACCGACGGGAACGGGATCGCCGCCGTGGCGTCCGCGTTGCTGTCGGCCACGTCGAACCCGAGCTGCGTGTGTGCGCCACGGGCGGCTGCACTCGGCTCCGTCACGATGCCGAAGCGGCCTGCGAGGACGTTCTCCGGGTCGGTCAGCACCGGGAACGCGAGCTCGCCGTTCGCGATCGACTGCTCCGCGCCCTCGGGGGTCTGCGGCGACACGGCCACGAGCTGCACGCCGCGCTCCTGCAGCGCCGGGAGGAGCTCCTGCTGGTAGGTGCGCAGCGTGATGTTGCAGTAGGGGCACCAGGCTCCGCGGTAGAAGACGAGGACCGTGGGCGTGGTCCCGCGGACCTCGGCGAGCGACGTCGTCGCACCGGTCGGGGTCACCAGCGGGGCGTCCGGCGCGGTGTCGCCCTCGGTGAGGACGCCGTCCGGGACGCCGGCGTCGCGGAGGTCGCGCTGCTCGCCGTCGAACACCGCGGAGAGCTCCGGGCCGATCTGGGCGGTGAAGCCCTCGTTGAACTCGTCCACCTGGCGGGCGATGGTCTGGTCGGTCACGGTGGGGCTCCTCGGGTCGGGTCGGGGTCGGGTCGGGTCGGGTCGAGTCGGGTCGAGTCGGGTCGGATCGGGTCGGGTCGGATCGGGTCCGGCAGCGATGCCGGTGCGTGGAGCGTAGGCACGTCGCCGGCGACGGGGAACGGCCCGCGTCACGCAGTGTCACGCAGCGGTGTGCGCGGGACGGTGCACGCGGCGGAGACCGACGCGGCGGAGACCGACGCGGCAGGCGGGCGTGCGGCCGTGGGGGACGTGCCGGGCGGACGCGCGGCGGTGGGCGGCGGTGACGGACGCGGCGGTCCCCGGCACGCTAGCGCCGACGTTCCGCTCGATCGGTGGCAGTTCCGGTTCGCGATCCCCGGGTCCGACGAACCAGGACTGCCAGGTACCGGACGGGGAACGTGCTCCGGTCGGGAGCTCAGCGCGGGGCGAGTGTCGACACCGCGAGCTCGGCGAGCCGGTGGTCGGCCGACTCCTCGTGCGCGGTGATCGTGACGACGGCGTCGCGCGCCTGGTCGACGACGACGTACTGCCCGTAGCGCCCGTCGAGCCGCCAGGCGTCGCCCGGCCCGTCCCAGACCGCGAGGCCGTACCGGCGGAACGGGCCGTCGCTGCTGACCTCGACCCAGTCCGCGTGCATCGCGTCGATCCAAGCCGCAGACACGAGCTGCCGTCCGTCGAACGAGCCGCGGTCCCGCAGGAGCCGACCGATCCGGGCGAGCTCGGAGGTCCGGAGCTCGAGTCCGCTCCCGCCGACGACGAAGCCGAGCGGGCAGCGGTGCCACTGCGGGTTGTCGATGCCGAGCGGGCCGAAGAGCCGTGGGAGCAGCCAGTCGCGCACGTCGCCCACGACCGACGCGAGCATGCGCATCGCCACGTACGGGCCGGAGTCGGTGTAGCGGAAGCGTTCGCCCGTCCCGTCGGCGGGCAGGGCCAGCATCGTCGCGGCGAGGTCGTCGCCCGGGACCGGCTCGTCGCCGAACCAGGCGAAGTCGATCCCACTCGTCATCGACAGGAGGTGCCGGACCGTCACCTGCTCGACGCCCGCTCCGAGCCGGATGCCGGGGAGCAGCTCGGGGACCCGCGTGTCGAGCGTCAGCAATCCCTCGTCGACGGCGATCCCGACGGCCAGTGCGCACACCCCCTTCGACACCGAGTACACGTTCTCGCGGTCGTCGCTGCGCCACCGGTGCGCGACCTCGTCGTCGCCGATCCGGACGTGCACGCCGTACGCGCCGAGCCCCTCGTCGTCCACCGCCGCGACGAACCGGGCGAGCACGTCAGCCGGCGACGGTCCGGTCGGCGTCGCGCCCGGCCGCGGTCCCGGCGGGGTCACGCCCGGCCGCGGTTCCGCCGGCGGATCGCCTTCGGCGCACGGCCGCCGAGGAACGACCGCGCCGGGTCGACGAGGAAGGCCTGCCGCAGCGCCTCGCGGCCGACGAGCATCCGGAAGCCCATCTGGTCGCGGTTGCTCAGCGTGACCTCGGCGTCGACCGTCTGCTCGTGCAGGGTGATCGGCGTGAGGATGACGATGCGCTCCTGGGTGTGCCCGGTGGAGCTGCGGATCGTCCGCCGGTCGTGGATGTCGCACTCGACGGTGACCGCGTCGGCGTCGGTGTCCTGCCACGGGTGCACCGAGAAGCGCACCCGCTCGCCGGGCAGCTCCTCGAGGTCGAAGGCGTGCAGCGCCGAGCTCCGGGCGCCCGTGTCCAGCTTGACCTTGATCCACGGCAGCGCGAGGCCCGGGAGGGCGGCCCACTCCCGCCAACCTGCGATCGTGGGAGTGCGGCTCATGTGCCCATCCTGTCGCATGCTTTGATTGAGCGTCGCCGTCGATACCCCGAACACCCAGCGGAGCCCCACCGATGAAACTCGCCATCCTGTCGCGCGCCCCGCACGCGTACTCGACCCAGCGTCTCCGCGCCGCGGCGATCGACCGCGGGCACGACGTCAAGGTGCTGAACACGCTCCGGTTCGCGATCGACCTGACCGCCGACGAGCCCGACCTGCTGTACCGCGGCAAGCTCCTCAGCGACTACGACGCCGTCCTCCCGCGCATCGGGAACTCCATCACGTACTACGGCACCGCCGTCGTGCGGCAGTTCGAGCAGATGGACGTCTACACGCCGAACACGGCCACGGGCATCACGAACTCGCGCGACAAGCTGCGGGCGAACCAGATCCTGTCCCGGCACCACATCGGCATGCCCGCGACCACCTTCGTGAACAGCCGTGCCGACGTCCGCGGGGCGATCGACCGCGTCGGCGGCGCCCCGGTCGTCATCAAGCTCCTGGAGGGCACCCAGGGCATCGGCGTGATCCTCGCGCCGGAGGCGAAGGTCGCGGAGTCCATCGTCGAGACGCTGCACTCGACGAAGCAGAACGTCCTCATCCAGTCGTTCATCTCGGAGAGCCGCGGGAAGGACATCCGCGCCCTCGTCGTCGGCGACCGGGTCGTCGCGGCGATGCGGCGCAGTGCCTCCGGCGACGAGTTCCGGTCGAACGTGCACCGCGGCGGCACGGTCGAGAAGGTCACCCTCACGCCCGAGTACGAGGAGGCCGCCGTCCGGTCCGCCCAGATCATGGGGCTCCGGGTCGCCGGGGTCGACATGCTCGAGGGCAACGAGGGACCCCTCGTGATGGAGGTGAACTCCTCGCCGGGCCTCGAGGGCATCGAGCGCGCCACCGGCCTCGACGTCGCCGGCGCGATCATCGACTTCATCGGCAACCAGGTGGCCTTCCCGGAGATCGACGTCCGCCAGCGCCTCAGCGTCTCGACGGGGTACGGCGTCGCCGAGCTGCTCGTGCACACGAACGCCGACCTGGTGGGCAAGACCATCAAGGAGTCCGGGCTCTGGGACCGCGACATCACGGTGCTGACGCTCCACCGCGGGGCGTCGGTGATCCCGAACCCGCGGAGCGGCGTGACGCTGCAGGCCAGTGACCGCCTGCTCTGCTTCGGCAAGCTCGAGGAGATGCGGTCGATGATCCCGGACCGCCGGAAGCGCCGGAGCAAGGTCCGGAAACTGCCGAAGGACGCGGTCACGGAGCAGTCCTAGTGCGCGCGCAGGGCACCCGGACCGCACGTCCAGCACATGTGCGGAATGATGAGGCGGTGACCATCCTCGCTGACCGCCCCGTCGACCCGACGTCCGAAGCGGAGACAGTGCGACCCGGCAACGCCACCGCGAAGCACCGCAACGTCTCGTTGCTGTCGGTCGCGACGACCACCGCGGACCGCGTGACGACCTCCGCCGACATCGAGGAACGCCTCCGCGGCGCCCTCCGTCGTCTCCGTCTGCCGAGCGGCCTGCTCGAGCGCGTGGCGGGCGTCAAGGAGCGTCGGAACTGGGGCGAGGGCCAGACCTTCCACGAGGCCGCCATCGACGCCGGACGCCGTGCCATGGCCGAGGCGGGCATCCAGCCCCACGACGTCGGGCTGCTCATCAACACGTCGGTGACCCGGCCGCACCTGGAGCCGAGCGTCGCCGTGCGGCTGCACCACGGCCTCGGGCTGCCGTCGTCGGCGATCAACTTCGACATCGCGAACGCGTGCCTCGGGTTCGTCAACGCCATGAGCGTCGCCGCGGGCATGATCGACTCCGGTCAGATCCAGTACGCGCTCATCGTCGACGGCGAGGACGCCGACCAGGTGCAGCTCAACACCATCGACCGCCTCAACCAGGGCAGCCGGAACCGCAAGGACTTCATGAGCGAGTTCGCCAGCCTGACGCTCGGGTCGGGCGCCGCCGCCGCCGTGCTCGGGCGGACCGACGCCCACCCCCGCGGGCACCGGTTGATCGGCGGCGTGACCCGCGCGGCGACGCAGTGGTACGACCTGTGCGTCGGCAGCCCGGACGGCATGTTCACCGACGCGAAGATGCTGCTCAAGGGCGGCATGGAGCTCGTGGTCGAGGCCTGGAACGAGGCGAAGGCGCACTTCGACTGGGCCGACATGGACCGCTACGTGCTGCACCAGGTCTCCGACGTGCACACCAACGCGTTCGTGAACGCCATCGGGGTGCCCCGGTCGAAGGTGCCGACGACGTACGAGCGGTTCGGCAACGTCGGTCCCGCGTCGATCCCGATCACCCTCGCGGACGAGGTCGCGAAGGGCTCGATCCGCAGTGGCGACCGGGTGTTCCTCGGCGGCGTCGGCTCCGGCATCAACACCGCGATGCTGGAACTGCACTGGTGAGGTCCGGCCTCCCCCGCGTCGCTGCGACCACCGCGCCGGCGACGCTCCCGCCGCCCCTGCCCGGACTCGACCCGGCCTGGTCTCGACTGGTCACCGTGCCGGGTGGTGTCGACGACCGGCCTGGGCCCACGCCGCCGGTTCCGGAGCGACGCGCCAGCGGCGGTCCGGCCGTGCCGGTGGGGAGAGGCGCGGATCGCCACGAGCGCACCTGGCACCTCCTCGACACGGCCGGTTCCCTCGACGCGCTCGGCGCGCGTCCGGTGGGCACCCTGCTCTGCGTGCACGGCAACCCCACGTGGTCCTACCTGTGGCGCTCGGTCGCGCAGCGCACGCTCGACGTCGCCCGCGACGGAGGTCCCGCGTGGCGGGTCGTCGCGGTCGACCAGCTCGACATGGGCTTCTCGGAGCGGACCGGCGTGCAGCGCGGGCTCGCACAGCGCGTCGCGGACCTCGGAGCGCTCACCGACGCACTCGCGCTGACCGGTCCCGTCGTCACCCTCGGACACGACTGGGGCGGGGTGGTGTCGCTCGGCTGGGCCGTCGACCACCCGGACCTCGTCGTCGGGGTCGCAACGTGCAACACCGCCGTGCACCAGCCAGGCGACGCGTCGATCCCCGCGCCGCTCCGGTTCGCCCTGCGCCCCGGGGTGCTCGGCCGGGGCACGGTGCTGACACCCGCGTTCCTCGAGACCACGCTCGCGATCGCGCACCCGAAGCTCGACCGCGCAGTCGCCGACGCTTTCCGTGCGCCGTACCGCGGGGCCGCCCGGCGCGGGGGCATCGGCGGCTTCGTGGCGGACATCCCCGTCGACGGCGCCCACCCGTCCGCGCCCGAGCTCGACCGGATCGCCGACGGGGTCGCGGCGCTCGACGTCCCCGCACTGCTCCTCTGGGGGCCGCGCGACCCGGTGTTCCTCGAGCGCTACCTCGACGACCTCCTCCGACGCCTGCCGCACGCCGACGTGCACCGGTTCGAGGGCGCCGGACACCTCCTGCCGGAGGACGTCGACGTCGCCGGGACCGTCACCGACTGGCTGGGCGACCGCCTGCCGGAGGGGACCGTACCCACCGGGGCCGAGCCGTCCCTCCCGGCCGACACCGACCACGTCGGGGACGCGAGCCGCCCGCTCTGGGCCGCACTCGACGAGCTGCGCGAAGACGACGGACCCGCCCTCGTCGAGATGGCCGCGCCCGGCGGAGTCCGGAGCGTCAGCTGGCGGCTCCTGGCGCGCCGTGTGGACGAGATCGCGGCCGGACTCGGCGTCGTCGGCGTCCGTGCGGGCGACCGCGTGTCGTTGCTCGTGACGCCCGGAGCCGACCTGACCGCCGTGCTCTACGCGTGCGTCCGGATCGGCGCCGTCGTGGTCGTGGCCGATGCCGGGCTCGGGCTGCGCGGTCTGACGCGAGCCGTGCGCGGTGCCCGACCGGACTGGATCGTCGGCGCGCTGCCGGGGCTGTCGGCGGCACGCGCGCTCGGGTGGCCCGGTCGGCGCATCGCGACCGTGGCGCTCCCGACGGTGGCTCGTCGCGCGCTCGGCGTGTCCCACACGCTCGCCGAGGTGGCCCGGGCCGGGGCCGCACGGCTCGCGGCCGGCGGAGCCCTCCCGGACGCCCCGACGCCGGACTCGACGGCCGCCGTGCTCTTCACCTCCGGGTCGACCGGTCCGGCGAAGGGCGTCGTCTACACGCACGGGCAGCTCGGCGCTGTCCGGGACGCCCTCGCCACGCAGTACGGCGTCGGCACCGGCACCGGGCTCGTCGCCGGCTTCGCCCCGTTCGCGCTCCTCGGGCCCGCGCTCGGAGCCCGGTCGGTCGCGCCGGACATGGACGTCACTTCGCCGCGGACTCTGACGGCGACCGCCGTGGCGGAGGCCGTCCGGGCGGCGGACGCCACGGTGGTCTTCCTGTCGCCGGCCGCGATCGCGAACGTCGTCGCCACGGCGTCCGCACTGACGGAGGGTGACCGCACCGCGCTGCGCCGCGTCGAGCTGTTCCTCTCCGCGGGAGCGCCGGTGGCTGACTCGCTGCTCGCCGCGGCGACGGAGCTGATGCCGAACGCGACGGCGCACACCCCCTACGGCATGACGGAGGGGCTCCTCATGACCGACGTGGACCTCGAGGGGGTCCGAGCGGCTGCCGCCGCCGACGCGTCCGGCGTCTGCGTCGGTGTGCCCGCGGCCGGGGTCACGGTCCGGATCGCCCCGCTCGACGCACGCGGCGCCGCGACCGGGGTGCTGACCGACACCGCGGGCGTGACGGGGGAGATCGTCGTCGCCGCGGCGCACGTCCGTGACCACTACGACAAGCTCTGGCGGACTGACCGTGCCTCGCGCCTCGGTGTCGACGACGCACGCGGACACCGCACCGGTGACGTCGGGCACCTGGACGAGGCCGGCCGACTGTGGGTCGAGGGCCGCCTGCAGCACGTCGTCACCACGCCCGAGGGTGTCCTCACGCCGGTCGGACCCGAACAGCGCATCGAACGGGTGCCCGGGGTCCGTCGGGCCGGCGTCACCGGGATCGGTCCGGAGGGCACGCAGCAGGTCGTGGCAGTCGTCGAGACCGTCGCACCGCAGCGACGACCGGGCCTCGCGTCGCCGACGGTCGCGTCCGCCGTCCGTGCAGCGGCAGGGGTCCCCGTGGCCGCCGTGCTCGTCGTGCCCGTGCTGCCGACCGACGTCCGGCACAACTCGAAGATCGACCGGACGCGACTCGGCCGGTGGGCATCGTCCGTGCTCGCCGGCGGCCGGATGGTGCGGCCGTGAAGGTCCTCGTCACCGGGGCCAGCGGCTTCCTCGGGCGTGCGACCGCGGCAGCCGTGCGGGAGGCCGGGCACGAGGTCAGGACCTTCCAGCGACGGCCGTCCGGGGTCTCCGGCGTCGACGACGTGCTCGGGACGGTGACCGACCCGGACGCCCTCGCCCGCGCGGTCGACCGTGTCGACGCCGTCGTGCACCTCGCCGCGAAGGTCTCGCTCGCCGGCGACCCGGACGACTTCCGCCGCGTGAACGTCGACGGCACCCGGGCGCTCCTCGACGCCGCACGGGCCGCCGGCACCGAGCGGTTCGTGTTCGTGTCGTCCCCGTCGGTCGCGCACACCGGCACGTCGCTCGCCGGGGCCCCGGCCGGCCCGGCCGAGCCCGAGCGCGCGCGCGGGGAGTACGCCCGCACGAAGGCGGCCGCCGAACTCCTCGCACTGGCCGCCGACGAGCCCGGCTTCGCGGTCGTGGCGGTCCGACCGCACCTCGTGTGGGGCCCGGGGGACACCCAGCTCGTCGGACGCATCGTCGAGCGGGCCCGCGCCGGACGGCTGCCGCTGCTCGACTCCGGCGCCGCGCTCATCGACACGCTCTACGTCGACAACGCGGCGTCGGCGATGGTCGCGGCGCTCGACCGTGCGACGGACGACGGCGTGCACGGATCGGCGTACGTGGTGACGAACGGCGAGCCCCGACCGGTGGCCGACCTGCTCGCCGGGATCTGCACGGCGTCCGGAGTGCCGGCGCCGCGGTGGCACGTGCCCGCCGGGGTCGCCCGGGTGGCCGGCTCGGTCGTCGAGGCGGTGTGGCGGGTCCGCCCGGGGCAGGACGAGCCGCCGATGACGCGGTTCCTGGCGGAGCAGCTGTCGACGGCGCACTGGTTCGACCAGCGCCGGACCCGGGCGGAGCTGCGGTGGGTGCCGGCCGTGTCGATCGACGAGGGTCTGGCGCGGCTGGCCGCTGCGCGCTGACGCTGCCGCGCGCCGGGGCCGGGGCCGGCGCCCGAGATCCGGCCCCAGCGACAGTTCTCGGGGGCTTGAGCGCAAGAACTGTCGCTGTGCCCGAGTCTCGGGCTCAGCGACATATCTCGCGCGCAGGAGCCCGAGAACCGTCGCTGAGCCCGAGTCTCGCGCCGGCCCGCCCGAGTCTCGCACCCGGCCTGCCCGAGTCTCGCGCCGGGCCGTCGGTGCAGGCGGCGTCAGCCGAGCCCGAAGCGGCGCTTCAGGGCCTTCCGGCGCTTCCGGGCTCGCCGGTCAGCCAGTGCACGCCGGGCGGTCTCGGCCTTCGAACCCTTCACGACCGGACGGTTGGCACGAGCGCCGAGCCAGAAGCCGAACAGGATGATGAGTCCGACGAGGATGATGCGGTTGCGCATGGTGGAGTTCCCTTCGAGGGTGCGGTGCCGCGGGCCTCAGCCCGTGAACCGCTGCCAGAGGTCGGTCACGATCGGCCAGACGTCGCCGGCGCGGTCCGCCGACGAGATCGCGACCGTGACTACCGGGTAGATGGTCACCGCGAGGGCGACGAGCACGG
>NZ_BACW01000422.1:0-11425 GCF_000333315.1 Curtobacterium sp. B8 | reverse complement strand
CGCCGTCGTGTTCGTGACGATCGCGGCAGCGCCGACGCCCTGCACGAGCCGCGCGCCGATGAGGACGGCGGCGTCGGGGGCGAAGCCGCACGCGAGCGACGCGACGAGGAACACGAGGATCCCGGCGAGGTACAGGCGCCGCCGACCGACGAGGTCCGCGATCCGGCCGAACACGAGGATGAGCGTCGTCGTCGTGAGCATGTAGCTCAGCAGGACCCAGCTGGACTGCAGGGCGCTCGCGTCGAGGTCCGCGCTGACGTCGGGGAGCGCGACGAGCAGGGCGCTGGAGGAGATGAAGACGAGGACGACGCTGAGGCTCGACGCGCACAGGACCTGCCAGGCGCGGCGGCGGGCGGCGCCCTCGTCGGTGGTGCGACTACGGATGGGACGGCCCTCCCGGGGCGGAGGCGGTGGTGGAGCGCGAAGCGGAGACCGGCGGGACCCGGCGGTGGTGGTCGGTCGCGCGCTGGAACGCGACCGCGGCCGACAGCACCGTGCCGTCCGCCCAGGGACGCCCGACGAGCTGGACGCCGACGGGCAGGCCGTCCGGTGCGACGCCCGCGGGCATCATCAGCGCCGGGAAGCCGACGTAGTCGAACAGGCGGGTGTTCCGCGGCACGACCTCGTGCAGGTTGTGGCGCTCGCCGTCGACGGACATCGTCAGGTCGTCGAGCCGCGGGGCGGTGGCACCGATGCCGGGCGTCAGCACGAGGTCGACGCGGGCCTCGTCCATCCGGGCCACCATCGCGGCCTGCACGAGCGGACGCCGACGCAGTGCGCGGAGGTAGTCGGCGGCGCTCGGCGTGAAGGCGACCTCGAAGCGCGCCCGGGTGCCGGCGTCGAAGCGTTCGGCGGTCGCGGCGTTCGCCTCCTGGTTGACGGCGAGCTCCCCGTAGAAGACCGTCCAGCACTCCGAGTCGACGGCTTCGAGGTCGTCGAACTCGATCGGGACGACCTCGGCCCCGAGCTCGTGGAACCGGTCGACCGCGGCCTCGTGTGCCGCGAGCACGGCGGCGTCGACGCGCTCGGTGAACCAGGACCGCGGCACACCGATGCGCATCCCGACGACCCGGGCCGGGTCCGCGGTGAGGTCGGGGACGGCCGGGTACGTGGACGGGTCCGCGCCGTCGTCGCCGGCCAGCACGTCGAGCACCAGCGCGAGGTCCTCGGCGCTCCTGGCCATCGGCCCGACGTGGTCGAGCGTCCAGGACAGGCTCGTGACCCCGGTGCGCGGGACGAGCCCGTGCGTGGGCTTGATGCCGGTGGTGCCGCACAGCGCGGACGGCACCCGGATGGACCCACCGGTGTCGGTCCCGAGCGCGAGGGGCACGATCCGCGCCGCCAGCGCCGAGCCCGACCCGGTCGATGAGCCGCCTGTCCACCGCTCGGCGTCCCACGGGTTGCGGACGGCTCCGTAGCGGGCGTTGTGCGGACCGCCGCAGGCGAACTCGGTCGTCGCCGCCATGAAGACGGGGATCGCGCCGGCCGCCCGGAGCCGTGCCGTCACCGTGGCGTCGGCCTGGGCGACCCGGTCGCCGGTCTGGAGCGAACCGCTCGTCACGACGGTGTCGGCGACGTCGATGATGTCCTTCACCGCGAACGGGACGCCCTCGAGCGGCCGGGCGGTGCCCTCGGCCCAGCGGCGGGTCGACTCGGTGGCGGCCGCGTCGGCACCGGCCACGAGCCGGAGGACGGCGTCCGACCACACCGCGTCGGTCGTCCACAGCGGCGCGAGCGCTGCGAGGACGGCCGTGGGGGTGGTGGCGCCGTCGGCGTAGGCGGCGAGGAGCTCGGTGACCGTGGCGCCGGCGGGGTCCGCCGCGGTGGAGCTCGTCGTCGGCGTGGTGTCGGCCGGCGCTCCCTGGCCCGTGGTCAGGCGGTCCGTCGAGGGCGCGGCCGTGGTCACCGCCTCCAGGAGCCGGGTGAACAGCGCGCGGCTGTGCCCGGGCTCGGCGGCGAGCGACGACGGCGACGCCGGGAGGGGCCGGGCGCGGCTCGCGGCCAGCGCCCGGTCCAGCTCCGGTGCGATCGTCGCGCGCACGACCGTGAACACGTCGGGCGCGGTGGTCGTCGCGCTCACACCGGCACCGCCGGGGCGTGGGCGTCCGCGAGGTACCGGAAGACGCCGGGCTGCCGGTCGCGGCCGAGCGGGAAGTCGGTCCGGGCGGCGGCGACCTCGGACACGTCGATCGTCGCGCGGACGATCGGGCCGGCCTCGTGGGCGGGAGCCGAGACGACGAGCGCGCCCCGCGGGGTGACGACGGACGACCGGCCGAAGTAGCTCACGGTCTTGCCGTCGAGCGTCTCCTGTCCGCCGCGGTTCGGTGCGACGACCCATGCCTGCGTCTCCATCGCCCGGACCTGGAGCTCCTGGGTGAACAGGGTCTCCCGGAAGCCCATCGACGAGACGAAGACGAGCATCACCTCAGCACCGGCCGCGCGCGAGGCGAGCCAGTACTCCGGGAAGCTCCGGTCGTAGCAGATGAGCATCCCGAACCGGGTGCCGAGCGCGTCGAACACGACCGGACCCGAACCGGGCGCGAAGTAGTGCTTCTCGTCGACGTCGGAGAGGTCGTCCTTCGGGATCGAGGTCTTGCGGTAGGTCGGCACGCGCTCGCCGTGCACGTCCGTGCCGTGCACCACGCTGCCGTCGGCGTCGATCAGGACGGCGCTGTTGTAGAGCGCGTCACCGCCGTCCTCGTAGAGGCCGAACGCGACCGCGGTGCCGAGGCGACGGGCGGCCTCGGCGAACCGGGCGGTGGCGGGGCCGGGTACGGGCTGCGCCCAGGCCTTGCGGTCGTCGTTGCGCACGCCGCAGAAGTAGGGCGTGGTCGCGAGCTCGGGGAAGACGACGAGGTCGGCGCCGTCGGCCGCCTGCTCGAACAGGGCCAGGAGTCCGTCGAGGGCGAGTCCGTGGTCGGCGGGCGTCTCGCCGGCCTGCACGATCGCGACCTCGATGACGGGCCCGGTGCTGCCGGTCGTCATGCGGTGACCGCACTCGGTGCGACGGAGGCGACGCCTTCACGGGTGCGCATGAGCGGCTGGATGCGGTTGCCGAAGTCGTCCATGCCCTGCAGGAAGTCGTCGAACACGAGCATGATGCCCTTCGTGCCCTCGACGTCGGCGGCCTCGTCGAGCATCGCCGCGACGTGCTCGTACGAGCCGACGAGCGTGCCCATGTTCATGTTCACGGCGCCCTCGGGCAGGGAGATGCGCTTGGCGGTGTTGCCCTCCTCGCCGTTGGTGTCGGTGAGCGCCTGCCCGGTCATCCAGGCGATCGCCTCGACGTCCACGCCGTCGCTGTACGCCTGCCACTTCGCCTGCGCGGCCTCGTCGGTCTCGTCGGCGATGACCATGAAGAGCACGTAGGAGCCGACGTCGCGGCCGGTCTTCGCCCGGGCCTCGAGGAGTGCCTGGTTCTGCTCGGCGTAGGCGGTCGGCGTGTTCACGCCGACGCCCATCGAGAAGTTGTAGTCCGAGTACTCGGCAGCGAACGCCATGCCCTGGGACGACTGCCCGGCGGACACGATCGGGATGTGCGACGTCGGCTTCGGCAGCATCCGGCAGTCGTTCATCTGGAAGTACTCGCCCTGGAAGTCGCTGCGACCGGTCTCCCACAGCTCCTTCATCACCTGCATGTACTCGGTCTGGTACGCGTAGCGGCGCTTGAAGTGGACCTCGTCGCCCGGCCACAGGCCCATCTGGTCGTACTCGGCCTTCTGCCACCCGGCGACGAGGTTGAGTCCGAACCGGCCGTGCGAGATGGAGTCGACGGTCGCGGCCATCCGAGCCGCGATCGCGGGCGGGATCGTCACACCCGCCGTCGTGCGAAGAGCCGGATACGCTCCGTGCGGCGCGANNGCCCGNCCATCAGGGTGAAGGACTCCAGGTTCTCGTCCCAGAAGCCGCTCGGCCCGCCGAACCCGCGGAGCTTGATCATCGAGAGCGCGAAGTCGAAGCCGTACGACTCGGCCTTCTGCACGATCTCGAGGTTCAGGTCGAACGACGGCTTGTACTGCGGCGAGGCGGTGGAGATGAGCCAGCCGTTGCTGCCGATCGGGATGAAGACGCCGATGTCCATGGGGGACTCGCTTTCTGTGGTGAGGGTCGTGGTCATGGGGGAGGGCTGGAGGGGCCGGAGGTCAGGACCGCTTGGCGGCGGCCTTCGCGGCGCTCGTGACGGCGTGCCGGCGGATCGTCTGGGAGACCGCGACGGCCACGATGAGTGCGCCGCCGTAGAAGAGCTGCTGGACGAAGTTGTCGGCGCCGAGCATCTGCAGTCCGACGACGCCGGAGAACAGGAAGTAGACGGCGATGAAGGTCCCGACGGCGTTGAAGCGTCCGGGGACGATGGCGGTCGCGCCGAGGTAGCAGGCGGCGAACGCGGGGAGCAGGAACGACTGTCCGCTGGACGGGTCGGCGCCGCCGAGCGTGCCGGCGTAGACGACCCCGGCGACCGCTGCCGTGAAGCCCGCGCCGACGAACGCGCCGACCCGGAGCCGTCGGACGTTCAGGCCGGACAGCTCGGCGACCGTGCGGCCGGTCCCGACGAAGAGCAGGCGCCGGCCGACGGGGGTGGCGCTCAGGACGATCAGCACGACGACGGTCGCGACGAGCCCGTACACGAAGGCGAGGGGCAGGCCCGCGAGACCGCGCCAGCCCACGGTGGCGTTCACGAGGGCCGGGTCGACACCGGTCACGGAGGAGGAGGCGCTCATCCACTGGATCAGGCCGATCATGAACGTCGACGTGCCGAGCGTCACGATGAACGAGTCGATCCGGAACGCCACCGTGAGCAGACCGTTCACGAGGCCGACGACCACGCCGATGACGAGCCCGACCAGGATGGCCGGCACGAGCGGGACGCCCGCCTGCGCGTTGAGGACCGCGATGGTCATCGCCGACAGCGACATCGTGGACGCCCCCGACAGGTCGAACTCGCCGGCCGTCAGCGGGAACAGGAAGCCGAGCGCCAGGATGAGCAGGACCGACTGCGAGCCGAGGATGTTCTGCAGGTTGCCGAGCGTCGGGTAGGTGTCGGGCAGCACGACGCTGAACGCGATCACGATGACGAGCCATGCGCCGAGGAGGGCGTAGCGCTCGGTGTGGCCCCAGCTGAAGCGCGGGCGGCCGGGGCGGGGGATGCCGGTCTCGAGGACGGGCTCGGCGGTGGTGGACATCAGGCGTTCTCCTTGACGGGGGAGGAGTCGACGGGGGTGGGAGGGTCGACGGTGCTGGCGACGACCGCGGCCGCGATGACGTCGCGGTCGATGCGGTCGCCGGTGAGCACGTCGTGCACGCGGCCGTGGGCGAGGACCACCACGCGATCGCAGACCTGGGCGAGCTGGTCGTGGTCGGTGGAGGCGCAGACGATCGAGACGCCCTGGTCCGCGCTGCGCCGGAGCATCGCGAAGATCGCCGCGCGGGCCCCGACGTCGATGCCCTGCGTCGGCTCCTGCAGGAGGACCAGGCGCGGGTCGTCCTGCATCCACTTCGCGAGCACGGCCTTCTGCTGGTTGCCGCCGGAGAGCGTCCCGAACAGCGCGGCCGGGTCGGCGGGCCGCACGTCGTACTCGCGGACGAGGCCGGCGACGTGCGACCGCTCGCGGGCCGGGGAGAGCCCGAGCAGCCCGCGGAGGCGTCCGAGCACCGGCAGTGTCACGTTCTGCTCGACCGAGAGCGTCAGGGCGCCGCCCTCGCGCTTGCGGTCCGCCGGGACGTACACGACGTGCTGCGCGATCGAGTCGGCCGGGGTGGCGCGGGCCAGGTCGGTCGTCGCGCCGTCGAGGGTCAGCGTGCCGGTCGCCGTCCGGGCGCCGTAGAGGCCGGGGAGGACGTCCTCGACGCCCGACCCGGCGAGTCCGGTGATGCCGACGACCTCGCCGTCCGCGACGTCGAAGGACAGCCCGTCGACCGGGCCGACCGTGAGGTCGCGGACCCGGACGACGGCGTCGCCGGTCGCGGCCGGGCGCGAGGCCCTGGTCGTCTGGCCCGCCACGCCACGGCCGACGATGAGCGACACGAGTTCGTCCGCGGTGGTGGTGGCGGTGTCGCGGTGGGCCTGCACCCGCCCGGCGCGCAGGACCGTGACCCGGTCCGCGTACTCGAGCACCTCGGACATGTCGTGCGACACCAGGAGCGCCGACGTCCGACCGTCGGACACGAGGTCCTTGACGACCCGGAAGAGCAGGTCGGCGTCGTCCGGCGGCAGGAACACCGTCGGCTCGTCGAGGACGATGAGGGACCGCTCGTCGCCGAGCTCGGAGACCGCGCGGAGGATGGCGACGAGCGCCTTCTGCGTGTCCGTGAGCGCTTCGACCCGGGCACGGGGGTCGATGTCGACCCCGTACCGCTCGAACAGGGCGGCGGCGGCGAGGTGCTCGGCCCTCCACCGGACGAACGGTCCGCGGCCGGCCACGACGGACGCGAGCCGGAGGTTCTCGGTCACGCCGAGCGACGGCACGAGGGCGAGGTCCTGGTGGACGAAGCTGATGCCGACGCGTCGGAAGTGCCCGGGAGGCACGGGGAGGGGGAGTCGGTCGCCGCGGACCTCGATCGTCGCCCCGGGGTCCGGGGCGTAGGTGCCCGAGAGCACCTTGATGAGGGTGGACTTGCCCGACCCGTTCTCGCCGAGCAGCGCGTGCACCTGGCCCGGACGGACCTCGAGGTCGACGTCGTCGAGGGCGGTCAGTCCGCCGAAGCGCTTGGTGAGCCCGCTGATGCGCAGGACGGGCGCGGTGTCCGCACCGACCCCGGCGGCCGCAGCGGACGCTGCGGAGCCGAGCCGTGCCTCCCGGGTGTCGGTCACTTCGCCGGGCCCCAGATCTTCTCGTACCCGGTCTTGTAGGCGTCGCCGTAGCCCTTGCTCGGCTCGGGCGGCGTGCCCGTCTCGTCGACGTTGTCCTTCGTGAAGACCTTGAGGGGCGTCTGCTCGTCGCCGTCCTCGATGATCGGGGTGTCGGTGAGCACGCGACCGGCCTGGTCGATCGTGGCGTAGGCGAGCCACTCCATGTTCTCGCCGATGTCCATCGTCATGACGTTCCCCTGCTGCAGGATCTTCATGACCGCCGGGGTGCCGTTGTACGAGGACGTGTGCACCTGGCCGGTCTTGCCCGCTGCCGTGACGCCGGCCTCGACGAAGAGCGCCATCGAGTCGTAGATCGGCAGCACGTAGTCGAGGTTCGGGTCGGACTGGATCGCGGACTGCACGGTCGACGAGATCTTCGTCGCCCAGTCGGCGACCGGGACGTTCGTGACCTTCACCGTGCAGCCGGAGCAGTACTGGTCGAACTCCTCCTGCATGGCCTCGACGATCCCGTTCGACGGCGGCACCTCGGAGGAGGTGATGATGAGGACGTCACCCGTGCCCTTGGTCTCCTTGATGGCCCAGTCGGCGTTGAGCTTCGCGGCCTCGTGGAACGGCGCGGTGACCTGGGCGGCGACGAGCGGCTGGAGCTGCGACGGGAGCGCCTGCCCGGTCTGGTAGGTGTGGCTGACCAGCACCGGGATGCCCGCCGCCTTCGCCCGCTTCAGCGCCGGGACGATCAGTTCGCCGTTGACGCCCTGTGCGAGGACGATGATGTCCGCCTTGCGGCTGATCGCCTGGTCGATGCCGGCCGACTGCTCGGTCGGCGTGCCCTGGTTCGTGTACTCGATCCACTTCGCCCCGTACCGCTCCGCGAGCGCCTCGCCCGCCTCGTCGACGGAGACGATGAACGGGACGGCGGACGAGTTCGGGATGTTGAAGATGGTCTTGCCGGCGATCTTCGACAGGTCGAAGGGCTTGCCCTCGAACGTGAACTCGGGGTCGACGCTCGCGGCGGTGATCTTCCTGGTCGCGTGGGTCACGCCGGCCGCGTCGTCCTTCGAGCCGGTGGACGCGGTGCTCGTGGCGGAGCAGGCGGAGAGGACGAGGACGCCGCTGAGGGCGGCGGCGAGGATCGCGGGGCGGGCGAAGCGTGTTCGGGTCGGTGCGGGGGACGACATCGGTCGGTGACCTCCAGGACGTGGTGCGGGGACGGGTGGGGGTGCTGCGGGAACGACGAACACCCCGCGGCGCGGGGTGGGCGTGACGGCGTGGGACGACCGGTCACGGGGGAGGGTGCTGCTGCACCGGCGGCGATGGCGTCGGTGGGACGGGGCCGCTCCGGTGGGGCTGATGCGAATGTAACGGCCCGGCCGAGCGTGCAGGGGCCTGCGCGGTAACGGTCCTGTTAGGCATTTGTTTCGCTGGTGTTAGGCCACCGTGCCGGGGTGCCCGGACGGACCCGCGAACCGCGCGCCCGCGGCGATCCCGTCCGCGCCACGGACCCGCGTCGATGTGCGGATCGGCGCCGTTCCGGGGCGGCGGCGGGTGGGCGCAACACGGCGGACCCGCGACGGACGGATTCCGGGAACACGTCTCTCACAAGTCGGCGGTCGGCGACCGGCGCATTGCCGCCGTGGACCGGCTGTGACCGGGTCCTGACCAGGCCGTTCCGTGCGGACCGACCTCGACGCCCCTGGCGTAACGGACTCGACACCGACGCGCCACGACGGCGAAACGCGCCGGGAGTGGACTGCACGCAGCGGACACCGCCACCACACCACCCCGAGCACAGGAGCGCACCGGATGATCACCACCGTCGTCGTCGGCAACCCGAAGCCGGCCTCGCGGACCCTCGACGCCGCGACGGTCGTCCTCGAGCGCCTCACCGGTCGTGCACCCGACCACGTCGTCGACGTCGTCGAGCTCGGTGCGGGGCTCCTCGGCTGGGGCGACGAGGGCGTGGCCGAGGCCGTGCGGACCACCGCCGCCTCGGACCTCGTCGTGGTCGCGTCGCCCACGTACAAGGCGACCTACACCGGCGTGCTCAAGCTGTTCCTCGACCAGTTCGCCACCGCTGACGGTCTCGCCGGGGTCGTCGCCGTCCCGGTCATGCTCGGCGCCGGACCAGCGCACGCGCTCGCCCCCGAGGTCTTCCTCAAGCCGGTCCTCGTCGAACTCGGCGCGACCGTGCCCGCCCCCGCCCTGTACCTCAACGACAAGCACTACTCGGAGCCCGCGTCGACGGATGCCTGGACCGCGCGCTGGCGCGACGTCGTCCTCGGTGCGGCCACGAGCCTCCAGGAAGGAACCCGCTCATGATCAGCCCGTACTCGACCGAGGCCCCCGACCTCTCCGCGCTCCGCGAGGCCTTCTCCGGCTTTCCGTGCGATTGGGGGCCCTGTCCGCGATTGTAGACGGCGAGCCCACCGTGCTCGTCGCGTCGTCGTTCACGGTCGGCGTCTCGCCGGACCCGCCCCTCGTGATGTTCGCGGTGCAGCACACGTCCTCGACCTGGCCCGTGCTGCGCGGCGCCGAGACCATAGGCGTCTCGGTGCTCGGCGAGGGGCACGCCCAGGTGACCCGCCAGCTCGCGTCGAAGGACAAGTCCGTGCGGTTCGTCGGGGTGGACACCTCGGTCTCCGAGACGGGGTCGGTGTTCCTGCATGGGGCGCCGATCTGGATGGAGTGCTCCGTCGAGCACACCTACCCGGCGGGCGACCACGACATCGTCGTCCTGCGGGTCCTCGGGCTCATGTCGGACTTCGCGCACAGCCCGCTCGTCTGGCACCGGTCAGGGTTCGCGACGCTCACCGCGTGACCGACCGGGGGCCGGTCGACGTGACCGACCCGGAACCGGTCGACGGACCGGAGGCCCGGATCACGTGAGCAGGTCTGCGCACGTGATCCGGGCCTCCAGTCCGTCCCTCGCGGCGTCAGCCGCGGATCGCCTCCGCCAGCTTCACGCGACTGCCGGTCCGCAGCAACGCGTTCTCGTAGATCCGCGCGCCGACGAGGATGACCACGACCACGGACGCGAGGAGCACCAGGAACGACAGCACGGGCTCCCACCAGGCGGCGGTCCCGAGGAAGATCCGCATCGGCATGCCGATCGCGGCGCTGAACGGCACGTACGACATCACGCCGAGGACCGTCGGGTTCGAGTACGCGACGATGATGAGCACGTACGGGATCATCACGAGCATCATCACCGGGGTGGTGACGCTGCCGACGTCCTCCTGCCGGGAGACGAGCACCGCGGAGGCCGCGAAGAGCGCCGCGATGAGCACGAACCCGACCGCGAAGAACCCGACGAACCACAGCATGCTCGGGCCGAGCAGGGTGAACAGGTTGTCCTGGCCGGTCACGGCGAGCGCGATGGTCGCCGCGATCGCCACCGCGACGATCTGCGCGAACGCCATGACGCTGTTGCCGAGCACCTTCCCGGCCAGCAGGGCCCGGGCCGGGATCGCCGCCATCAGGATCTCGACGACCCGGGTGGACTTCTCCTCCACCACGCTCTGCGCGATCGACTGCCCGAACGTCACCGCCGAGGCGAAGAACACGACGCCGAACGCCAGCGCGACGATGTACACGAGGCCTTCGGGCAGCGCGTCCGGGTCGAGCAACTCGACCTCCGGCGAGACGCTGAGCGCCTGCACGACCGCCGTTGGGGTCGAGTCGAGCCCGACGACCGAGAACCCGAGCGGGTCGTCGGAGGGCACGATCGCGGCGTCGACCTCACCGTCGCGCACGAGCCGTTCGGCGGCCGCGGTCGTGGCCGTCGGCGTGACGTCGAGTCCCACGGACGACGGCAGGGAGACGCCCTCCGCCACGGCGACGGGGGTCTTGTCGTCGGCCGTCGCACCGCCGACGATGCCGGACACGACGATCGACGCGACGACCATCAGGACGAGGACGAGCGCGGAGACGATGAACGCCTTGCTCCGGACCCGCGCCTGGATCTCCCGGGCGCTGACCAGCCGGACGGCGGACACGAACGAACCGTTCACCGGATGACCTCCCGGAAGACCTCGCTCAACCGGGGCACCCGGGGAGCGAACGACCCGACGGTGCCGGACGACACCGCACGCTGCAGCACGGACTGGGCGACCGCGTCGGAGGCCTCGAACACGGCGTAGCCGCCGTCGAAGTCGCGGACCGTGACGCCCGGCTCGTCCCGGAGCCAGGCGACGTCGCCGTCGACGAGCAGTTCCCACGCGGGCGGCCCCGCCTGCCTCCGGAGGTCCTCCTGCGGACCGGACGCACGGATCCGGCCGTCGGCGATCACGACGACGTCGTCGCAGAGGCGCTCCACCACGTCGAGCTGGTGGCTCGAGAACAGCACCGGGACCCCGTCGGCGGCGGCTTCCCGGAGGACCCCGAGCACCACGTCCACGGCCATCGGGTCGAGCCCGGAGAACGGCTCGTCGAGGACGAGTACCTCCGGGTCGTGCGCGAGTGCGGCGGCGACCTGCACGCGCTGCTGGTTGCCGAGGGAGAGCTTCTCGACCTCGTCGTCCGCGTGCTCGCCGAGCCCGAGCCGTTCCAGCAGGGCCTGCGTCCGGTCGGCGGCCTCCCGCTTTCCCCACCCGTGCAGGCGGGCCAGGTAGGCGACCT
>NZ_BACW01000423.1:0-1864 GCF_000333315.1 Curtobacterium sp. B8 | reverse complement strand
GGGGCCGGCCCCGGAGCACGGCGGGGCCGGCGGCGACGGCGCTCACGAGACGCTTCAGTGCGCGAGCACGCGGTCCATCGGCCACACTTCGCCGATCTTCGCGGCGATGTCGAAGAGGTTCGCCTCGTGGACGCTCGGCAGCCGGTCGCCGACGGCCTCGCGGACGACGATCGGCACGAACCCGTGCTGCATGGCGTCGGTGGCGGTGGCACGGACGCAGCCGCTCGTCGACAGCCCGGCGATGAAGAGCGTGTCGACGCCGCGTGCGACGAGTTCCGCCGCCAGCGAGGTCCCGAAGAACGCGCTCGGGTACTGCTTCTGCACGAGCGTGTCCCCGGGCTCCGGCGCGAGGCCCTCGATGAACGCCCCCGTCGGCGCCCCCGGCAGGTACGCCGCGAGCGCGGGCACCTTGCGGAAGAACACGCCCGCGTTCGAGCCGTCGGCGGACAGCGCCATCGTGGTGACGGCGACGTGCACCCCGGCTGCCCGCGCCGCGGCGGTGAGCTCCCGCATCCGGTCCACGGGCTCCTCCACCCCGGCGTACAGCCCGCACGTCCGGTCGACGTAGGCGGTCACCGGGTCGACGACGACGAGCGCCGCCCGCCGTCCCGGCTCCAGCGTGCCGGTGTACCCGGCCGCTGCGTAGTCCTCGTGGTCGTCGGTCATGCGGTCGTGCTCCCGTCGTGTGGTCCGGTGGTGTCGGTCTGGAGGCCCGGCTCGGTCCCGTCGTGGCGGCCGTCGGTCCGCCGCGTGGTCGCGGAGCGGCCCGCACAGGAGGTCATCCGGAGGCTCCCGCCTCGGGGACCGGACCCGACGTGTCGGGCCGGACCGGTGCCTCCCGGTCGGGTGGACCGAACGGTCCGAACGCGACGATGAGCGCACCGAGGGCCGCGCAGCCGGCGAACGTCAGCGCGGCCGAGCGGACCCCGTCGACGAACGCCTGGACCTCCGCCGTCGAGAGGGCGAGCAGGCTGCCGTCGTACGCCGCGGACTGCTGCGCCGCGGAGAGCCCGCTCGTCGCGATGGCCAGGCCGAGCGCCGTCGAGAACAGGAATCCGGCGTTCTGCAGCGCCGAGCGGATCGCGTTGGCGATCCCGCGACGGTGCACCGGCACCCGCACCATGAGCGCGGAGGTGCTCGGCGTCATGAACACGCCCGTCCCGACACCGACCGCGCCGAGGCCGACCGCGGTCCACCCGTAGGCCCCGTCATCGGCGAGGGACACGGCGAGCACCGCCGCGCCGACGGCGATGAGCAGCATGCCGATGGTCGACAGTGTCCGCGCGGGCACCCGGCGGGCGAGGACACCGGCGCTCGCCGCGGCGACGGTCGTGCCGATCGGGGTCGGGAGCACCCAGAGCGCGGCCTCGACGGCGTCCTTGCCGGAGACGGCCTGGAAGGTCAGGGACGCGAGGAGGACGAGGGCGTAGCTGGACAGTGCGCAGAGGCCCGCGGCGGAGAACAGGGTGATCGTCGCACGGTCGCGGAAGATCGACGGGTCGACCAGGGGATGTGCGACGCGGCGCTGCGTCCGGACGAACACCCACCCGAGGACGACCGCTCCGACGCCGGACGCGACGGCCGGGGGACTGCTCCAGCCCGACGAACCGCCGGTCGACACGGCGGCGACGAGCAACCCGACCGCGGCGACGGACAGCACTGCGCCGGGCACGTCGAGCCGCTCGCCGGTCCTCGGGCGTGCGACGCGGGGGACGAGTCGGATCGACCAGAGGAGCCCTGCGAGGGGAGACGGGCACCCCCGCGAGGGAGATCCACCGGCACCCGAGGGACTCGGCGACGAGCCCGCCGACGATCGGACCGACGACCTGGCCGACGGCGGCCACCGTCGCGTTGACCCCGAGGC
>NZ_BACW01000424.1:0-819 GCF_000333315.1 Curtobacterium sp. B8 | reverse complement strand
CGGTCGGTGTGGCGCGCGCGTCGCTCGCGGAGGACGGGTTCGTCGTCGTGCAGTCGGCGGACAGCGCGCGGGTCCTCGCGTCCGGCGGCGACCCGGCAGCGGTCCGTGCCTACACGGCGCGGGCCGACGGTGATCCTGGGTCGTCGATGCGCTTCGGCTCGCGCGTCTACCGTCTCGCCTCCAGTGGCGCGACCGACCGGAGCACGCCGGCACCGACGGTCACCGTCGCACCACCCGGGTCCGAGGACTCCGGCGGCGGCCGGGGCGGGGGGAGCGACGACTCCGGTGTCAGCGGGGCACCCAGCGGGGGCTCGGACGACACCGGCGGGTCCGGCGGGGGGTCGGACGACTCCGGCGGTGGTTCGGGTTCCGGCGGTGGTTCGGGGTCCAGCGGTGGTTCGGGTTCCGGTGACGTGTCCGGGACGGCCGACACCTCGGGACACGGCGGTCACGGGAGCGACGACGCTGCTGCGGGGGACGGTGGGGCGACACGCCTGGTGTCGTTCGACCGTGCCACCGCGGCCACCGGGAGGCCGAGCGAGGACTCGGCGATCGCAGCATCCGACTACCTCGTCGTCGCCGGGCTCTCCACGGAGTCGACGGACGCGGTGACGAGCGCGACCCGGACGATCCTGGTCGTCGCGGTGCCGCTCCTCCTGCTCGTCATGGGAGCGACGACCTGGTTCGTCGTCGGCCGCGCCCTCCGCCCGGTCGAACGGATGCGCCGACAGGTCGCCGGCATCACCGCCGCACACCTCTCGGAGCGAGTCCCCCGATCCCGGCGGCGCGGACGAGGTCGCCCGGCTCGCAGCGACCCTC
>NZ_BACW01000425.1:0-1855 GCF_000333315.1 Curtobacterium sp. B8 | reverse complement strand
GGCCGACCCCGACGGCACGACGGGGCGGGACGTCCCGACGTGGGAACCGGCCACGCTGACCCTCACCGGCAACGCCGGCGCCGTGGACACCGCGGGCGCGACCGCGTGGTTCACCCCGACCGTCCCGCTCACGAGCCTGACGATCACGTACGAGCGTCGCAGCGGATTCCCCGTGTACCAGACCTGGTTCGCCAACAGCACCGCCGCGCTCACCGGTACGGCGACCCTCGACGGCGCACCGGTCCCGGGCGCCCGGGTGACGGTGACCGCTCCGCGCGGCACGGTCTACACGACCACGACGGCGGCCGACGGCACGTACGCGTTCCCGCAGCTCCCGCAGCTCCCCGGGTACACGGTCACGATCACGCCGGTGCCGGGTGCTGAGATCCGGCCGGAGCTCGCGACCCAGACGGTGTCGCTCGACGGCACGAACGGGACGGCGGACTTCCCGTTCACGGCCCCGTCCGGCACCGTGTCGATCATCGGACAGGTCACGGACCCCGGTGGCAACCCGGCCGCGGACGTCCCGGTCGTCATCACCGACCCGGCCGACCCCGCGAACCCCATCGAGACCGTCACGAACGACGACGGCTACTACACCGGGTCGGGCCTGTCCCCGGAGACGGACGTCATGGTGGCGGTGGACGGCGCCGCTCCAGAGACGGTGAGGACGGGCGCGGTCCCACCCGCAGCGCCCACGGTGGTCGACCCGATCGAGACCACGGCGGTCGGGAGCGTCGGCGGCGCGGTGGTCCTCGACGGCGCGCCGCAGGCCGGCGTGACCGTGCAACTGCTCGACGGCACCACGGTGGTGGCCAGCGCCGTGACGGACGCCGACGGCAAGTACTCCTTCTCGACGATCCCGGGCACGTACACCGTGGCCGTGCAGCAGCCGCGCGCCGACGCCGAACTCGTGAGCCCGGACGGAGGACCGGTCACGGTCACCGGTGGCTCGGCCGCGGACCGGAGCTTCGCGTACCGCACACCCCCGGCACCGGAGGCCGTCACCACGACCGCCACCGGTCGGGTCGTCGACACGACCGGGGCCCCCGCGGCCGGTCGGACCGTCACGGCGACGCCCGACGCCGCCGACTCCGGCGCGTCGCCGGTGACCGCCACCACCGGCACCGACGGCGGGTACACGCTCGAGGGCCTCGACCCGGCCAGCGACTACACGGTCTCCGTGAGCGGCAGCGACAGCACCGTGGGGTTCACCTCGGGTCCGGACGCCACCGTCGTGGTGACCGTCGTCGACCTCGTGGTCGCCGCGCCGGTGTCGCCCAGCCCCACGCCGACAGCGACGCCCACCGCCACAGCCACGCCGACGCCGACCACGGTTCCGGTCGTGTCGTCCGGGTCGGGTCCGGCGACCGGTGAGCTGGCGTACACGGGCGCCGACGTCGCGCCGGCGGCACTCGCGGCGGCCGTGCTCGTCCTGCTCGGGGCCGGGGTCCTGACGTACCGCTCGGCGCGGCACCGCCGTCGGGTACGCGCGGACGACTGACACCTGTCGTCGAACGGGGTGGGACCGCTCGGTCCCACCCCGTTCTGCGTTCCGGGAACAATGCCCGCCACCGCGCCGTTGGAGCGCTCCGAGGAAGTTCTCAGCGGCACCCCCTCGCGGTCGCCCGACAGGGCGTGCAACACTGGAGGGGCGCACTCGCCGTGGAGTCGTACCCACCACACACATCCACAGCTCGAGCGCGCAGCTCCTCGTCGTACCCACGTCGTCGCCGTGCGCCCGGACGTCTCCAGCGAGGAGGTCAGCCCCGTGTCCACCACCACCCGAACCTCGGCCGTGCTCACGCACACGTGGCCGATCACCGTCACGACCGGATCGATCGTCGGCATCGCC
>NZ_BACW01000426.1:0-1104 GCF_000333315.1 Curtobacterium sp. B8 | reverse complement strand
TCACCCGCCGGCTCAGAACGACCAGTCGTCGCGCCCGGAGCCCCCGAAGAGGCTTCCACCGAACGCGCCACCGCCTCGGCGCGAACCGAGGTAGGAGCCGACCACGGCCACGCCGAGGTCGTCGTTCTCCGGTGCCACGACCGTGCCGTCGACGCACTTCGCCATCGCATCGATGAACCGCGCCAGTCCCGGGTCGTCTCCGAGACGGAAGAACGTGGTCTGCGCGCCCAGTCGACCGGCGTTCTCGAGCTCCCGGACGGACAGCGCGATCGTGATCGGGTCGGGCGGGTAGTTGAACCAGACCTGCCCGTTCGGCTCGAGGTGCGAGGTCGGCTCGCCGTCCGTGACGATGAGCAGCACCGGTTGCGCTGTCGGGTGCTTCCGGAAGTGCCGGTTCGCGAGCAGGAGCGCGTGGTGCAGGTTCGTGCCCTTGTCCCACATCGCGTCGAGTCCGACGAGGTGTTCGATGTCCATGACCTCGGCCTCGCGGCCGAACGCGATCATCTGCAGGTCATCGCCGCGGAACCGGGTCGACACGAGGGTGTGCAGGGCGAGGGCGGTGCGCTTCATCGGGACCCAGCGGTCCTCCATCGCCATGGAGAACGAGGTGTCGACGAGGAGCGCCACGCAGGCCTGCGTCCGGGCCTCGGTCTCCTGCACCTCGACGTCGTCGATCGTGAGCCGGACGCCGGGGCCGGTCCGACCCTCGGCCGCGGTGCGGGTGAGGGCGTTCGTGATCGACCGGGTGACGTCCCACGGCTCGGTGTCGCCGTACTCCCACGCCCGGGTCGCACCGGACGGCTCGCCCGAGGCGCCGGACCGACGGAGGTCGCGCGCGCCCTGACGGCCGGACATCCGCTCGGCGACGTCCTTGAGCAGGCTCTTCCCGAGCTGTCGCATCGCCTTCGGGGTGAGCTGGAGCTGCCCGTCCGATCCGCGGCGGACGGTGCCCCGAGTCCGGAGCGCCTTCTCGAGCTGCTGCAGGGTCCGGGCGTCCACCGCGGCCTCGTCACCGAGCTGCCCGGACAGCGCGTCGAGGTCGAGGTCGTCGAGGTCGAAACCGGTCCGGTCTGGGCGAGCTGCTCCGCCAGGGCGTCGAGGTCG
>NZ_BACW01000427.1:0-938 GCF_000333315.1 Curtobacterium sp. B8 | reverse complement strand
CGCACCGTGCCTCCCGTCCGACCCTCGGTGGGTCAGGCGACCCGCGTGGCGGGCGACACCGTCTTCGTGACGTCGCGCTCCGGGATGTCCCCCAGGGCCGCGTCGATCGCGGCGAGCGCGTCGGCGTCGAGCGTGACACCCGAGGCCTTGACGTTGTCGGTGACCTGCTCCGGGCGCGAGGCACCGACGATCGCCGAGGCGACGTTCTCGTTCTGCAGCGTCCACGCGATCGCGAGCTGTGCGAGCGTCAGGCCGGCCTCGTCGGCGACGGGCTGCAGGCGCTGCACGGCCTCGAGGACCTCGTCGCGCATGAACCGCTTGATCATGTCGGCGCCGCCCTTCTCGTCCGTCGCGCGCGACCCCTCGGGCAGCGGCTGACCCGGCTTGTACTTGCCGGTCAGGACACCCTGGGCGATCGGCGACCAGACGATCTGCGACAGGCCGAGCTGCTTCGACGCCGGGACGACCTCGCCCTCGATGACACGCCACAGCATCGAGTACTGCGGCTGGTTCGAGATGAGCTGGAAGCCGAGCTCCTTCGCGAGCGCCGCACCGGCACGGATCTGCTCGGCGTTCCACTCGCTGACGCCGATGTAGAGCGCCTTGCCCTGGCGGACGACGTCGGCGAACGCCTGCATCGTCTCCTCGAGCGGCGTCTCGTAGTCGTAGCGGTGTGCCTGGTAGAGGTCGACGTAGTCGGTCTGGAGACGCTCGAGCGACCCGTCGATCGACTCGAGGATGTGCTTGCGGCTGAGGCCGGTGTCGTTGTGGCCCTTCGGCCCCGGTCGGCCAGTAGACCTTCGTGAAGATCTCGAGGGACTGCCGACGCTCGCCCTTCAGCGCCTCGCCGAGGACGGTCTCGGCGGCGGTGTTCGCGTAGGTGTCCGCGGTGTCGAACGTGGTGATGCCGGGCGTCAGCGCTGCCCGCACGCACTGGG
>NZ_BACW01000429.1:0-2531 GCF_000333315.1 Curtobacterium sp. B8 | reverse complement strand
GGCAGACCTCGCCGCCCGACTCCCTCGAGGTGTTCCGCTACCGGTCGTCCGACGGGCAGCCGGAGTACCTCAAGCTCGCCGACCTCGACGAGTTCGGCACCGGCGACTGGGTGCCGACGGTCACGGACGCGAGCAAGTCCGAGACCGCCGACCAGCAGCAGTGGGCCGTCGGGGTGAACCCGCGGCTCTCGACGCGGGGCGACGTGACGATCCGGATCACCGGGCTGTCGAGCAACTACCTCCCGGTCCCCTCCGGCGCGGTGTCCGTGCAGGCGCGGTCGACCAACCTCGACCTGCAGCAGTGGCGCTGGATGGGGCAGTCGAACACGCTCCGGTCGACCGGCCCGGCGACACCCCGTGGTGCGACGTACGAGGTGTACGGCGCGTCGACGTTCGCGAACGCCTACCTCGACGCCTACGCCCAGTCCGGGATGCTCGCGCGCGCCGACGGCCGCGGGTTCGCCCGGCCCTCGGACGCGCAGCTCCGGACCGACCTGACGCTGCCGAAGGACCTGCCGGGCGACATCGCCACGACCGCGGCGCGGGTCTCCGCGGGGGCCGGCAACGACTACGAGGAAGCCCGCGCCCTCGAGGGCTGGTTCCGCAGTGACCTCTTCACGTACTCCGAGACCGCGCCCGTCGAGCAGGGGTACGACGGCGACAGCATGGACGTCATCGACACGTTCCTCAAGGTCCGTTCGGGCTACTGCGTGCACTTCTCGTCCGCCATGGCGGTGATGGCCCGCACGCTCGGCATCCCCTCCCGCATCGCCGTCGGCTACCGAGCCGGCACGGACCAGAGCGACGGCGAGTACACCGTCTCGAACCGGCAGCTGCACTCGTGGCCCGAGCTGTACATCCAGGGTGCCGGCTGGGTCGCGTTCGAGCCGACACCGGACTCCGACGAAGCCGCGCAGCCCTCGACCGAACCGTCCACGTCCGCGACGCCCGGGACACCGGACACCCCGTTGCCGGCGCCGGAGCGGTCGACCCCGGCCGACTCGCAGCCGTCGTCCACGCCGTCGGCTTCGGCCGAGGCCGGAGCGGCACCGGGGTCGTCGACCGGCGGCGGGCAGGGTGGCCTGGGTCTCGCCGCCGGTGTCGTCCTCGCGCTGGCGCTGCTCATCGCCCCCGGGGTGGTGCGTGCGCTCCGCCGCCGGGCGCGGCTCGCGGCCGTGCGGTCCGGCCGGTCCCCCGCCGTCAACGCCTGGCGCGAGGTCCTCGACGACGTCGCCGACCACGGGTACGCACCGGGGCTCGCCCCGCCCGGCGACGCCGCCGCGGCCGCGAGGACCGCCCGCGCCGTCCTCGGTCGCCTGCGCGCCGGTCTGCCGTCCGCGGTGGTCCCGGTGCTCGAACAGGTGGTCGACGCCGTCGATCGCGAGCGCTTCGGTGCCGCCGGCGCCGCGGCGTCGGACAGCGCAGCTCTCGAGCGTGCCGTCCGGGAGGCCCGTGGTGCGCTCGACGCGTCGGTGTCCGCCGGACGTCGGGTGCGGTCGCGGGTGCTCCCGCCGAGCCTCGTGCCGTCGTCGGCGTGGTCGCACGAGGGTCGTCGCTCGCGGCGGAGTCCCGCGTAGCGCGCGCTCCGGCGCGTCCCGCCCCGCCGGCGTGCGCGTCGGCTGGCCTCGCACGGTGCGAGGCCGGCGCGCCCGACAGCCGCGGCGACCCGCCAGCGTGCGAGGTTGTCCGCATGGTGCGAGGTCTGCGCCCTCGCACCGTGTGCGTGTCCTCGCACCGTGCGGCGGGCGCGGGGTTGGTCTCGCACGGTGCGAGGCCGGCGCGCCCGACAGCCGCGGCGACCTGCCAGCGTGCGAGGTTGTCCCCATGGTGCGAGGTCTGCGCCCTCGCACCATGCGTGCGCCCTCGCACCGAGCGGCGGGCGCGGAGCTGGCCTCGCACGGTGCGGGGCCGGCGAGTCCGACGACGACGCGCACGCCGGCCCCGACGCCGACCCCGACCCGCGATCAGCGTGGGCGCACGACCGCCTCGACGAGGGCGGCGATGACGTCGCCCGGGTCGACGCCCGGGAGTGCCTGCGCGTCGAACACCAGCCCGACGTTCGCGGCGATGAGCGCGGTCGCGAAGACGTCGAGCGGCAACCCGGGGTCGACCTCCGGGTGCGCGCCGAACCACAGGTCCACGAGCTCCTGGACGCCGTCCTGCAGCACCTGCCGCTGCCGGACGAACTCCGGCAGGAGCTCGGGGTGACGGAGCACGTAGCCCCGGAACTCGGACAGCAGCGCGAACTGCGTGCTCTGGTCGTGCCGTCCGAAGGCCTGCCGGACGACGTCGCCGAGGTGCACGGAGGCGATCTCGGCGTGCACGAGCTCCTGCAACGACCCGAGCACCACGTTCGTCGCGCGCTGCATGACCTGCGCGACGAGGTCTTCCTTCGAGGTGAAGTTCGAGTACACCGCGCCCTTGCTGAAGCCGGCCCGCGCGGCCACGTCGTCGAGCCTGGCCTCGTGCACCCCCTGCTCGGCGAAAACCTCGCCGCCGGCGGTCAAGAGGCGTTCCCGGACCTCGGCCCG
>NZ_BACW01000430.1:0-4698 GCF_000333315.1 Curtobacterium sp. B8 | reverse complement strand
CGAACCCGCCGACCCGTGCGGCCAGCGCCTCCCACGACCACGAACCGGTGGTCAGGCGGCACCGCTCCGGAGCCGTCGCTTCGAGGACGTCGGCGGGGTCCAGGTAGGGCGCGACCGCGCTCGCCGGGCACCGGAGCTCGACCGTACCGGTGCACGGCCAGGCGTCCTCGACCGTGGACCCCTTGGAGCGCGCCGCCACGAAGGACGCCGGATCGCCCCCGGGGACCGCTCGCGGTGAGAACCGGAGCCGCGTCGGCGCCCGCGGCGTGATGCGGTCGACCCGGAACGTCCGCCAGTCCGTCCGCTCGAGGTCCCACGCCAGGAGGTACCAGCGGCCGGACCGGGCGACCACGGCGTGCGGCTCCACCCGGCGGGGGTCCTCGTCCGGTCCGTAGCCGAAGCGGAGGACCTCCTTGGCGGACACTGCTCGGCTGACCTGCACGAGCACGTCCGGGTCGACCGTCGTCCTCGCGGCAGTCGTCACGACGTCGACCGTGCCGACACGGTTCCGGAGCCGCTCGGGCAGCACCTGCCGGATCGTCGCGAGCGCACGGACGGCACCCTCCGCGATGTCGGCGCCCGACGCCGGGGCAACCGCGAGGGCGATGGCGATCGCGACGGCCTGGTCGTCGTCGAAGAGCAACGGCGGGAGGTCCGCACCCGCGGCGAGCCGGTACCCGCCGGCCGGGCCCCGGAGCGCCTCGACACGGTAGCCGAGCTCGCGGAGCCGGTCGACGTCGCGACGGAGCGTGCGCGGGCTGACCTCGAGACGCCCGGCGAGTTCGTCGCCCGGCCAGTCCCGGTGCACCTGCAGCAGGGACAGCAGCGTCAGCATGCGCGAGGACGGTCCGGACATGCGTCCAGTATCGAGGAAGAAGCGGTCACGATCTGACCGCATTGCGCGACAAGCTCGTCCCATGAGCATCGAGACCACGACCCACCTCAACTTCGACGGACAGGCCCGCGAGGCCCTCGACCACTACGCCCGCGTCTTCGGCGGCGAGGTCGCGTCCATGACCTACGGCGCGATGGGCGCCTCCGACGAGCCCGCCTGGGCCGAGCGCATCGTGTGGGGCCAGGTGACGACCGACGCCGGGCTGCGCGTGATGGCGTTCGACGTGTGGCCTGGCCAGCAGTACGACCAGGGCAGCAACGCCTTCTACGTGTACGTCCACGGGGACGATGCGTCCGAGATCGAGCGGTACTGGACCGGGCTGCTCGACGGCGCCGAGGTCCGGCAGCCGCTCGCGCCGTCGGCCTGGGCGCCGCTGGCCGGGCAGCTCCGGGACCGGTTCGGCGTCATCTGGGCGCTCGACGTGGCCGCACCGCAGGTCTGACGGCTTTCCGGAGCACTTCTGCACGGAATCCGTCAGCCGGTACGGTGCCGGCATGCCCGAGTACCGACCGATGCCCGGCTACGAGCTCGGCCAGGGATGGACCGGGACGCGACGCCGTCGCTCCCGGTCCGCCCGGGTCCGACGCTGGGCCGGGCCCCCGATCGGGCTGTTCGCCCTCGTGGCCGCATGCCTGCTCGTGCACTGGTACGCGGGCGTCGCGCACACCGTGGTGTGGGAGTGCGCGGTGTCGTCGTGCGGGACGAACGACCCCCGCTCCTTCGCGCCGATCGGCTCGTGGGTGCTCGTCGTCCTCGCGGCGTTCGGCGTCCGGACCCTGCCCGGCCGCGGCTGGTGGATCGGCGCGGCAGTCCTGCTGTTCGGGGCCGTCGCCGGCTGGTCGATCGACTGGTGGCGAACGCCTGGCATCGACCTCGAACTGTTCGTCACCCCGATCGCCGCCGGGGTCGTCGGCCTGGGGTTCCTGCTCGTGCAGGTCGGCCGGGCGGTGGACCGCGCCCGTGGTCGGGCGCACGTCGCTCGTCGGCGGGCGGCCAGGGGCGAGTGAGGGTCAGCGCGCGACCGTGAAGCTCTGCGACGGCCCCGCGCAGCTCGCGTCGTCCGGGCACGGCGCGTAGTCCCAGTTCGCGATGGAGACCGAGGCGTCCCCGGGCTCGATGTCGGACGGTACCGGGACGGACACCGACCACGGTCCGTCGAACGCGTCGTCCGAACGCGCGGCATCGGCGAACGCGGTGTCCTCCGGCACGTTCTCGCCCCCGTGCTGCACCTCGATGCGCCACCCGCCGTCCGGCACGTGCACGTCGCACTCGTCGTCGGTGGCGAACGTCACCGTGTCACCCGCGCGGACGGTGCCCGGTGTGACCGTGAACCGGGGGAGGCAGCCCGCCGTCGGGCCGTACACCGGCGACGCGGAACACCCCACCAGGACGCCGCTCACGGCGAGGGTCAGCACGAGGGCGGCGACGAAGCGCGAGCGGATGCGTGTCACTGGCTCATCCTGCCCTGAGGACGACTCAGGCGGGAGTCCACGTGCTGACCGTCACCGCAGCGGTCACCCCGGCCGCGTCGAACTCGGTGCCCTCGGGGACGTGGTGGTGGCTCGGACCCATGTGCACGACGTCGTGGACGTCCTCGGCGCTGAGCTCCATCGTCCACGTCAGGTGCTCGCTGGACCGGCGCGCGAACGCCGGCGTCAGGGAGTCGTGCAGGCGCCGGTCCTTCTCCGGGTCGACGGCGATGGTCGCCGCCGCCAGCTCCGCCAGGTGGCCGGTCCGTGGCGTCACCACCACGAGCACGCCGTCGGGGTGCAGGACACGCGCGTACTCGCGCTGGTTGCGGGGCGCGAAGACGTCCAGCAGGACCGCGGCCGCTCCGTCGACGACCGGGAGGCGCTCGGTCACGTCCCCGACGACGGCCCCGGCCCGCTCGTGGGCGCGTGCGGCGCGCCGGATCGCGATCGGCGAGAGGTCCAGCGCCACCCCGAGCCGGGCAGCACCCGCGTCGGACGTGCGGGGTGCGTCGGACCCGGCCCCGGGCCTAACCGTCCGCCGCGCGCAGCGCATGCGCGAGGTAGGTCCCCGGACCGGAACCGACGTCGAGGACGATGCCCGGGGCGGGCGCCGCGGCGACGATCGCGGCGATCGCCCGCTCGACAGGCGCGTAGTGGCCGCGGCCGAGGAACCGGAGCCGCGCGTCGACCATCTCCGGAGTGTCCGCCGTGAGTGCGCGTCGCTTGGCTGGCAGCAGCGTGAGGTGTCCCTGCTTCGCCTCGTCGAAGCGGTGCCCGTTCGCGCAGCCGATCTGCTCGTCGACGCGGGCGAGCGACTCGGCGCACACCGGGCACGCGAGCACGGGGAGCAGGTCGTCGCGCACCCGTCCAGCGTAGGGCCGCCGACCGCACCGGTAGGTTCTGGTCATGGCGATCATCCACGAGGCGGTCCTCCGCCCCTCCAAGGCCGAGGCGCTCGCCGTCTGGTTGCCGTTGCAGCCCTGGAGCGGCGTCACGCCCGGCGAGGCGGTCGAGGTCGTCGGCCGCTTCCGCTTCGACGACCCGGCCGGCGAGGTCGGGGTCGAGACGATCGTCGTCCGCACCGGGTCCGGTCGGCTGCTGCACGCACCGCTCACCTACCGGGCTGCGCCGCTCCGCGGTGCCGACGCGTTCCTGGTGACCGAGATGGACCACTCCGTGCTCGGTCGGCGCTGGGTGTACGACGCGACCGGGGACCCCGTCTACGCCGACGTGGTCCGCCGCGCGATCGCGACCGGTGGGCACGAGGCCGAACTCGAACGCGCGGACGGCGCCGGGTCCTTCGACAAGGAGGCCACGGCGGTGGGCAGCGGATCGGCACCGTCGTCGCCGACGGTCACGGCGGTCGACACCAGGACCGAGGAGGGCGAGACGACGATCGCCACGGGGCACGGGGAGCTCGTGGTCCTCCGGGTCGTCGGCTCGCCGGTGCCGTCGGGCGAGACCCTGCGGGCGACGTGGGCGACGGGGTCCGGCGTGCTCGTCGTCCTCGTGTAGCGCGCCGACCGGGCCCCGCGCGCCGGTCGAGCCGCGCGCGCCGGTCGAGCCGCGCGCGCCGGTCGGCCTGGCGGGCCGACCTCGTCGGCTGCCGGCGCCGCGCGGTCCGGGGTACCGGCAGGGCCTGCCGCCGGTGCGGTCCGGCTGGCAGGATCGTCGGCGTGAAGACACTGGAGTTGCCACAGACCGACCTCACCGCGTCCGACGTCGTCGTCGGTCTCATGCGGATCAACGACATGAGCGACGAGGACGTCCGCGCGCTCTACTCGGCGTCGCGCGACGCGGGCGTGACCATGTTCGACCACGCCGCGATCTACGGCGGCTGGCACGGCTGCGAGGCGCGCTTCGCCGAGGCCGTGACCCTGTCGTCGTCCGAGCGTGCGGCGATCCAGCTGCAGACGAAGGTCGGCATCCGGCAGGGGTACTTCGACTTCTCGTACGAGCACATCCTGTCGTCGGTCGAGGAGTCCCTCGCGGCCCTCCGCACCGACTACATCGACGTCCTGCTGCTGCACCGCCCGGACGCGCTGGTCGAGCCGGAGGAGGTCGCGAAGGCGTTCGACGAGCTGCACGCGGCGGGCAAGGTCCACCACTTCGGCGTCTCGAACCACACACCCGGTCAGGTCGAGCTGCTGCGTCGTTCGGTGAACCAGCCGCTCGCGTTCAACCAGGTGCAGCTGAGCATCACGCACGCGAACGTCATCGCGCAGGGCGTCGCGGCGAACATGGGCGGGCTCGACCAGTCCGTGGACCGGGACAACGACATCCTCAACCACGCGCGGCTCAACGACATCACGCTGCAGGCATGGTCGCCGT
>NZ_BACW01000431.1:0-1307 GCF_000333315.1 Curtobacterium sp. B8 | reverse complement strand
GAGCCGAGGATGCCGAAGCGCGCCTCCTTGCCCTCCATCGCGGAACCGGCCAGGTGCGTGGCCGCGCCGCCCCCGCCGAGCTCGGCGATCGACATGACCGAGAGCGACACCAGGAAGATGGCGCCCATCACGGTGAGGATCGCGTACCCCTGGCGGTCGTCGCCGACCAGGCGGCCGAAGGTGCGCGGGAGGGAGAACGGGATGACGAGCATGAGGAAGATCTCGACGAGGTTCGTCCACGCCTGCGGGTTCTCGAACGGGTGCGCCGAGTTGGCGTTGAAGTAGCCGCCACCGTTCGTGCCGAGTTCCTTGATGGCCTCCTGTGACGCGACGAAGCCGTCCGGGATGTGCTGCGTCCCGCCGATCAGGGTGGTCACGTCCGTGCCGGCCCCCCACGACTGGATGACACCGCCTGCGACCAGGACGATCGCGAAGACGAAGGCTCCGGGGAGCAGCAGGCGTCCGGTGCCGCGGACGACGTCCACCCAGACGTTGCCGAGGGTGCCGCTCTTCCGACGGGCGAACCCACGGACGAGTGCCACGGCGACCGCGAGGCCGACGGCTGCGGAGAGGAAGTTCTGCACCGCGAGGCCCGCCATCTGGACGCTGTAGCCGACCGTCGCCTCGGGCGAGTAGGACTGCCAGTTCGTGTTGGCGACGAAGGACGCGGCCGTGTTGAACGCGAGCGACGGCCCGACGTTCGGCAGGCCGAGGTCCCCCGGCAGCACCACCTGGATGCGCTGGAGCAGGTAGACGACGAGGAGCCCGACGACGCTGAAGAGCAGCACACCTCGCAGGTAGGCGGCCCAGGACTGCTCGGCGTCGGGGTCGACACCGATGACCCGGTAGACGCCGCGCTCGACGCGGTTGTGCCGGACGGGCGTGTAGACGCTCGCCATCCAGTCACCGACCGGGCGGTAGCAGACGACGAGGAGCAGGACGAGGAGCGCGGCCTGGGCGATGCCGGCCCACGTGTCCCCGCTCATCAGAACTTCTCCGGCCGGACGAGCGCCCAGACCAGGTAGACGACAGCGGCGACGCCGAGGACGGCCGCGGCGATGGTGATGCCGATCACAGCCGCTCCAACCCCTTGGCGATGAGGGCGACCACGCCGAACACGGCGAGGACACCGGCGACGACGAACACGTCGAACACGAGGACTCCGTAGGTTGCACGGGCCCGCCACCGGGCGGTGCGGGCCGCACCATTCCTGGTGCGTCACCGATCGTGCGACCGGTGGCGTGCCTCCAGGCCGGTCCCTAACGAATCCTGACGCCGTCCTGACGGACGCGTGCGCGGTCCTAACG
>NZ_BACW01000432.1:0-983 GCF_000333315.1 Curtobacterium sp. B8 | reverse complement strand
CACCGCTCGCGGCCGAGCTCACCACCCGTGCGGGGATCCACGCCCGGCACCTGGCGCAGACGGTGTTCTGGCAGCGGCAGCACCCGCCGCTCGAGGTCCGCACCGCCCGCATCGAGCAGCTGCGGGGTGACCTGCCCTCGGCCGTCGGGCTGCCCGGACTGTTCGACCGCGAGCCCGACTCGGTGCTCGCCGTGGACGCGACGACCGTCCGCTACGCCTGGGGGGACGTCCTCCGGTGACCGACCAGGACCTCGAACGCTCCGTCAGCGCCCAGGAGGGCGTGCACGAGCGGGCGCTGGGCGAGCTGCGGGCCGGCCGGAAGGACACCCACTGGATGTGGTTCGTGTTCCCGCAGGTCGCCGGGCTCGGGCGCAGTCCGACGGCGCAGCACTACGCGCTCTCGGGGCTGGAGCACGCCCGGCGCTACCTCGCCGACCCGGTGCTCGGACCCCGCCTGCTCGACGCGGTCGCCGTCGTGACCGAGGCCCCGGCGCGCTCTGCCGAGGTCCTGCTCGGTGCCACGGACGCGCTGAAGCTGCGGTCCTCGCTGACCCTGTTCGCGCACGCCGCCGACGACCCGGCACCGTTCCGCCGTGCGCTGGACCGCTGGTACGACGGGCACGAGGACCCGGCGACGCTGCGGCTGCTCGGCGTCGACGGCTGACCCGCTCCGCGGGCACTCGCGCACCGTATATCAGGTACGGTGATCCGTACGGCCGCACCCGGAGTGCCGGTCGGTCAGCACGACCTCCAGGAGGCACCCATGCCGGTCCCCACCAGCGCACCGACGGAGCACCAGCTGCTCCGCGACACCGTCCGGACGAAGATCCACGACGCGATCATGGACGGCACCCTGGAGCCCGGGGAGCGGCTGAACGACGACGAGCTGATCGCCTGGCTCGGCGTCTCCCGGACCCCGATCCGCGAGGCCCTGAGCCAGCTCGCCCGCGCCGGGCTCATCGAGATGGCGCCGAACCGCTACA
>NZ_BACW01000433.1:0-3592 GCF_000333315.1 Curtobacterium sp. B8 | reverse complement strand
GGTACTGGCGGGCGCGGGACTCCTACGACGAGCAGGGCCGGTTCGTGCCCGACACGACGGTGGGCAGCGAGCTGTTGCCGCCGTCGGCCGACCGGGAGGCCCGGCTCGACCCCGCCACGCCGGCTGCGGCCACGCAGGCGGCCACCGCCTACCCCCGCGGCCTCACCGGCCGGCTGCTCCGCTGGGTCGACGGCGCCCCGGCGCCGGCGGCCCCGGCGGCGCCGGCGGCGCCGGCGGCTAAGTCTCGCGCTGGGCGACCGAACTCGGGGCCCGAGCCCCGAGAGGTGTCGCCGAGCGCGAGTCTCGCGGCGCCCGGGGCGAGTCTCGGGGCGCCCGAGGCGAGTCTCGGGGCGGAGCCGAGCCGTGCCTCCCGGCCGCCCGTCGCGGCGACCGCCGGCCGACGTGAGCGGATCGCCCGACGCGGCTTCTTCGCCGGCGTGGCGGCGGCGACCGTCGGTGTCGTCGCGCTGACCGCCGGGCAGTCGTCGTCCCTCGCGGAGCCGTTCAACGTCTTCGGGGCGCGTCAGCGGCACCGGGGGCCGAACGACCTCCCGGTCAACCGCACGGCCCGCGCGGCCGGGGTCCTCGCGACCGCGACCGCTGCGGACTGGAGCCTCACGGTCGCGGGCCCCGCCGTCTCACGCACGCTCTCCCGGGCGGAGCTCGTCGCGCTCGGGACGGCCGAGGCCGACCTGCCCATCGCCTGCGTGGAGGGCTGGAGCCAGATGGCGACGTGGCGCGGGGTCCGGATGCGTGACCTGCTGCTGGCGGTGCAGGCGGAGCCCGGGTCCCGGGTGCGTGTGACCAGCCTCGAGCAGCACGGCGGCTACCGGGTGATGGAGATGGGTCCGGAGTACGCGGAGGACCCGACCACCCTCGTCGCGCTCGAGCTGAACGGCGCGACGCTCGACCTCGACCACGGGTTCCCGGCGCGGATCATCGCTCCGGGACGGCCGGGTGTGCTCCAGACGAAGTGGATCGAGCGGATCGAGGTGATCGCATGAGGGCCGCACGGATCGTGCTCGTCGTGCTCGGCGTCCTGGTGATGGCGTTCGGGGCGTACGTCCTCGTGACGACCGTCCGACCGAACCGGATCTGGGGCCTGGCGACGTGGTTGCTCGGCGCGGTGGTCCTGCACGACGTCGTGCTGTCGCCGTTCGTGGTCGGGGCCGGACTGCTGCTCCGCCGGACCGGGCGCGCGGTGCGGCCGTGGATGCTCGTCGTCGTGCAGTGCGCGGTCGTCCTCGGGAGCGTGCTCGCGCTCGTGGTGCTCCCCGAGATCGCGGCGAAGGCACACGGGCAGAAGAACCCCACCGTGCTGCCGTTCGACTACGGGTTGCGGCTCGTCCTCGTCGAGGGCATCCTGCTCGTCGTCGTGCTCGGGGTCCTGCTGGTCGGCGGTCTGGTGTCGAGGAATCGTCCGAGTCCACTGGTTGAACCGACAACCAATCGGTAGACTGCCGTCATGCCCGAGCCGACCGACGACACCCCGTGGCTCGACCGCGCGCAGCTCCGCGCGTGGATGAAGCTCGTCGCGGTCATGGAGCTCCTTCCCGCGGCGCTCGACCAGCAGCTGCAGCGTGACGCGGACCTCACGCACTTCGACTACATGGTCATCGCGATGCTCTCCGAGACCGAGTCCCGGACGCTCCGGATGTCCGCGCTCGCCGCGGCGACGAACGCGTCCCTGCCCCGGCTCTCGCACGTCGTGTCCCGGCTCGAGAAGCGGGGCCTCGTCGGCCGCTGCCCGTCCTCGGACGACCGCCGGGCCACCGACGTCCGGCTCACCGACGCCGGCTGGGACGCCATCGTCGAGGCCGCCCCGCAGCACGTCCGGACCGCCCGCGCATTCGTGATCGACGCCCTCACCGAGGAGCAGGTCACACAGCTCGACGGCATCACGAAGGCGCTGCTCGGCCGGCTCGACCCGGAGGGGCGCTTCGCCGCCCTGTCGTACCCGCGCGAGGAGGACGACCCGGCGATCTGCGAGGCCCGGCTCACGGGGCAGGAACAGGCGCGCGGGTCGCTGCGCTGACGCCCGGTCGGTGGCGCGTCATCCGGCCGACGCGCTGCAATAGGCTCGCCGCATGAACGCGCCCGCCGAGCCCTCCGACACGTACTCCTACCTCGGACCGGCCGGCACGTTCACCGAGGCCGCCCTCAAGCTCGTCGACGCCGCGGCCGGCAAGCCCTGGCGGAGCGTCAACAACGTCGGCGAGGCGCTCGACGACGTCGTCAGCGGTCGTTCGGTCGGCGCCGTGATCGCGATCGAGAACAGCGTCGACGGCGGCGTCAGCGCCACCCAGGACGCCCTCGCGCGCATCCCCGGCGTGCGGATCGTGGGGGAGTACCTCGTCCCCGTCGACTTCGTCCTCGTCGCCCGGCACGGCACCGCGCTCGCCGACGTCCGGACCGTGAACGCCCACCCGGTCGCATACGCGCAGACCCACAACTGGCTCGAGGCGAACATCCCCGGGCACGGGCACATCCCGGCGTCCTCGAACGTCGCCGCCGCGGTGTCGCTGCTCGACGACCACCCGACCGCGGACGCAGCCGTGGCCCCGCCCGGCATCACCGACCACCACGACCTCGCGGTGCTGGCGTCCTCGATCGGGGACAACGCCTCGGCGGTGACGCGGTTCGTGCTCGTGTCAAGGACGCTCGCGCTGCCCGAGCCGACCGGCGCGGACAAGACGAGCGTCATCGTGGAGCTCCCCGCCGACCACCCCGGTGCCCTGGTCGACATGCTCGAGCAGTTCGCGACCCGGGGGATCAACATGGGGCTGCTGTCCTCGCGGCCGATCGGTGACGAGCTCGGACGCTACCGGTTCGTCATCGACCTCGACGGGCACGTCCGCGACGAACGTGTCGCGGACGCCCTGCTCGGCCTGCGCCGGTTCAGCCCCCGCGTGACGTTCCTCGGGTCGTACCCGCGGGCGGACGGCTTCCGACCCGAGGTGCCGGCGCGGTACTCGGACGAGGCGTTCGTCGAGGCGCGGGACTGGCTCCGCGCGATCGTCTCGGGCGAGCCCGGGGCGCAGTAGAGCGCGCGCGGCCGGGGCCGCGCACGCGCGGCCTCGCACGGTGCGAGGCAGCGCCCGCGCCGTGCGAGGTTCCGCACACCGTGCGACACCGTGGGCCTCGCACCATGCGCGTGACCTCGCACCATCCGTCGGGACCGCTCGCACCACCGGTCGGCACCGCTCGCACCACCGTTCGGGACCGCTCGCACCACCGCTCGGCACCGCCGGTCGCCACCACGTGCGGCCGCTGCCTCGCACGGTGCGAGGCAGCGCCCGCACCGTGCGAGGTTTCGCGCACCGTGCGACGCCGTGGGCATCGCTCCATGCGCGTGACCTCGCACCATCGGTCAGCACGGCCGACCGTGCGAGGTTTCGCGCACCGTGGGACGCCGTGGGCCTCGCACCGTGCGTGTGACCTCGCACCATCGGTCAGCACGGCCCGCTACGCGTCCCAGGCCGGGGACCGGGGACCGCGGGCCGGGGCCGGGACCCGGTACCGCGGGCTGCAGGCCGGGCTACGGGACCTGACGCGAGCCGTGGCGATCGTCGCCCGGCTTCGGCACGCGGAC
>NZ_BACW01000434.1:0-1702 GCF_000333315.1 Curtobacterium sp. B8 | reverse complement strand
GCACCATGTCGAGCTTGAAGGGGCCGTCGGCGAGGGCCTGCAGCGAATCGGCGACCTTGGTCGCGGTGGTGGTCGTGCCGTGGGGAAGCCGATCACGGTCCCGACGCCGACCCCGGTGCCGGTCAGCCGCTCGACCGCGTGCGCGACGTCGCTCGGTCGGACGCACACGCTGAACACCCGGTAGGCCGCTGCCTCGTCGAGCTGGGCGTCGACGTCCGTGCGGGTGAGCTCGGGCTTCAGGATCGCGTGGTCGATGAGGGCCCGGACCGCGTCGGCGGTGACGGCGTCGGGGGCGCTGGGGATCGCTGCGTTGTCCACCCGGCAAGCCTACCCGGAGGCGACGCGCGTACCGTGCCCAGCATGCACGTCCTCGTCACCGGCGCCACCGGGTACATCGGCGGTCGTCTCGTCCCACGGCTCCTCGAAGCCGGCCACACGGTCCGTGTCTACGCGCGGACCCCGCGGAAGCTGCAGGACGTCCCCTGGCACGACGACGTCGAGATCGCCGAGGGCGACCTGATGGACGCCCGAGCGGTCCGCGCAGCCGTCGAGGGGATCGACGCGGTCTACTACCTCGCGCACGCGATGGGTGCCGACGGCGACTTCGAACGCGCCGAGACGCAGGCGGCCGGGACGATGGGCCACGAGGCACGCGTCGCCGGGGTCCGGCGCTTCGTCTACCTCGGCGGTCTGCACCCGGACGGCGAGCTGTCGAAGCACCTGCGGAGCCGCAAGGAGGTCGGGGACGTCCTGCTGCGGTCCGGAGTCCCGACGATCGCGTACCAGGCCGGCGTCGTCATCGGTTCCGGGAGCACCTCGTTCGAGATGATCCGCCACGTCACCGACGTCCTGCCGTGGATGCCGGCGCCGAAGTGGGTGCGCAACCACATCCAGCCGATCGCCATCCGCGACGTCCTCTACTACCTCGTGCAGGCCCTCGAGATCCCGGCCGACGTGAACCGCACGTTCGACATCGGCGGCCCGGACGTCCTCCGGTACGGGCAGATGCTCAACGGGTACGCGGTCGAGGCGAAGCTGCCGCAGCGCGGGATCGCGTCGCTGCCGGTGCTGACGCCCGGACTCGCCGCCCACTGGTTCAACATCGTCACCCCCATCCCGCGGAAGCTCGCGCGGCCCATCATCGAGTCGCTGCAGTTCGAGTGCGTGCAGCGTGAACACGACATCGACCAGTACGTCCCCGCGCCACCAGGGGGCCTCACACCGTACCGGCGCGCGGTCCGCCTGGCGCTCGCGCGCATGCGGACGGGCCAGGTCGAGACGAGCTGGCGCAACGCGACGCTCGCGGCGACGCCCGCGGACCCGCTGCCGAGCGACCCGGACTGGGCGGGGCACACCGTCTACGTCGACGACCGCAAGCGGCACACCGACGCGTCCGCGGCCGACGTCTGGCGCGTCGTCGAGTCGATCGGCGGCGACAACGGCTGGTACTCGTTCCCGCTCGCCTGGGTGGCGCGGGGCTGGATGGACAAGATCGCCGGCGGCGTCGGGCTCAGCCGTGGCCGACGGGACCCGCAGCGTCTGGAACAGGGCGACGCACTCGACTGGTGGCGCGTGGAGCGGCTCGACCGCGGGCGCTACCTGCGCCTCCGGGCCGAGTTCAAGTCGCCGGGCCGCGCGTGGCTCGAGATGACGGTGACGCCGTCCGTGGACGGCGGGAGCGACTACCACCAGCGGGCGATCT
>NZ_BACW01000435.1:0-6638 GCF_000333315.1 Curtobacterium sp. B8 | reverse complement strand
CTCGCAGGGCGCCTCGACCGGTCAGTGGGCCGTCAACCTGACCTTCTCGGGCAAGAGCTCGGACGACTTCCGTGACGTCACGAGCCGCCTGGTCAAGCTGCAGGCGCCGCAGAACCAGTTCGCGATCGTCCTGGACGGCACGATCATCACGGCCCCCGCCGCCAACGCCGCGATCACGAACGGCAAGGCGCAGATCTCCGGCAACTTCACCGCGGAGTCCGCGAAGACGCTCGCCGACCAGCTCAAGTACGGCGCGCTGCCGATCAACTTCCAGGTGCAGTCGAACGAAAACATCTCGGCGACGCTCGGTACGGCGCAGCTCGTCGGCGGACTCGTCGCGGGCCTGATCGGCCTCATCCTGGTGATCATCTACTCGGTCATCCAGTACCGGGCACTCGCGTTCGTCACCGTCCTCTCGCTGGCGGTCGCCGCGGCCCTGACCTACCTCGTCATCGCGATCATGTCGTGGCGCGTCGACTACCGGCTCTCGCTCGCGGGCGTCGCCGGTCTGATCGTGGCGATCGGCATCACGGCTGACTCGTTCATCGTGTACTTCGAACGCATCCGCGACGAGCTGCGCGACGGACGCGGTCTCGAAGGCGCGGTCGAGGCCGGTTGGCGCCGAGCCCTCCGCACGATCCTCGCGTCCGACTCGATCAACTTCCTCGCCGCGGTCGTGCTCTACATCCTCGCGGTGAGCGACGTGAAGGGCTTCGCGTTCACGCTGCTCCTCACGACCCTGATCGACGTCGTCGTGGTGGTGCTCTTCACGCACCCGATGATGCAGCTCATCGCCCGCAGCCGGTTCTTCGGTGAGGGGCACCGGTTCAGCGGGCTCGACCCGTCGGCCCTCGGCGCGGTCTACCGCGGACGCGCGCAGTTCCGCGCACCGGTGGTCGACGGCAAGCGCCAGCGACGCAGCGCCGGTGAGGCGCAGCGCCGCCAGACCATCGCCGAGCGCAAGGCCCGCGAAGCCGCGGGCGACACCGGCAGCACGCCGGACGGGAAGGACGACTGATGGCCAGCTTCAGCCAGTTCGGCAGCGACCTCTACACGGGGAAGCGGTCGTACGACATCGTCGGCCGACGCCGCACGTGGTACCTCGTCGCGATCATCGCGATCGTGCTCTCGCTCGGGGTGCCGTGGCTCCGGGGCGGGTACCAGCTCGGGATCGAGTTCACCGGCGGTTCGGAGTTTACGATCTCCGACGTGAAGACCACCGACCAGACGATCGCGACCGACACCGTCGAGTCGATCGTCCCGGAGGGCATCCCACGCGTCTCCCAGCTCGGCCAGCACGGTATCCGCGTGCAGACCGGCCAGCTGACCGACCGTGAGACCACCGAGGTCCAGGACGCCCTCGCGAAGGCGTACGGCGTGCCGGACAGCCAGGTCGCCGCGACCTTCATCGGTGCGACCTGGGGTGCGGACGTCCTCGCGCAGGCGATCCGGGGCCTGGTGATCTTCCTCGCCCTCGCCGCCGTGGTCATGGCGCTCTACTTCCGTACCTGGAAGATGTCGGTCTCGGCGATGGTGGCGCTGCTGCACGACCTGCTGATCACGGCGGGCGTCTACGGCATCGTCGGCCTCGAGGTCACGCCCGCCGCGGTGATCGGCTTCCTGACGATCCTCGGCTACTCCCTGTACGACACGGTCGTGGTCTTCGACAAGGTCCGGGAGAACACCTCCCAGGAGAGCTCGCGGACGTTCACGCAGTCGGTCAACCTCGCCGTGAACCAGACGCTCGTCCGGTCGATCAACACCTCGGTCGTCGCCCTGCTGCCCGTCGCGGCGATCCTCTTCATCGGGTCCTACGTCCTCGGCGCCGGCACACTCCGCGACATCTCCCTCGCCCTGTTCATCGGCATCATCGTCGGCACCTACTCGACGATCTTCATCGCGTCGCCGATGTACGGCCACCTGCGCGAGAACGAGCCGAAGATCCGCCAGGGCCGACGCCAAGAAGGTGCAGGCGGCGGCGAAGCGGCAGCAGCAGGTCGACGCGACGGCCGACGTCTGATGGCGGTCGAGATCACCGACATCGACGTCGCCGAAGCCCGTCGTCGTCTCGCTGCGGGCGCGAAGCTCTTCGACGTGCGCGAGCAGTCCGAGTGGGACGAGGTGCACGCCCCCGAGGCGACGCTCGTCCCGATGTCGGAGCTCGTCGCCCGGTGGCAGGAGATCGACGGCGGGGACACCCCGGCGATGGTCATCTGCCACTCGGGTGGCCGCTCGGCCCGGGTCGTCGCGGCCCTCGAACAGTCCGGCGTCCCGGCGGTGAACGTCGCCGGCGGGATGACCGCGTGGGAGCAGTCGGGCGCCGAGGTCGTCCGCGGTGCTCAGAGCGAACCGCGTCACGAGCACTGACCGGACGCGCGTAGTCTTGTCGGATCGAACGCGGAGCGAATCCGCTCCGGACGAGGTCTCGGGAGGCGCATCATGACCGACACGCGCGAATCCACGCCGTCGGACGCCGCGAGCCGCCCGGCCTCGCCCGCCCGCCCGACGAGCCCCATCGGTCCGAACACGACCGGCAACATCGGGTCGCTCCGGTCGTTGCTGCCGCGCCTGTTCTCCCGCGCACAGCCCGCCGGCGCCGTGGACACGCTGATCCGCACGGTCCGCTCGCACCACCCGAAGGCCGACGTCACGCTCATCGAGCGGGCGTACTCGACCGCCGAGCAGGCCCACGACGGCCAGAAGCGCAAGTCCGGCGAGCCGTACATCACGCACCCGGTGGCGGTCGCGCAGATCCTCGCCGACCTCGGCATCGGGACGATCACCATCGCCGCGGCGCTCCTGCACGACACGGTCGAGGACACCGACTACCAGCTCGATCAGCTCCGTGCCGACTTCGGCGACGAGATCGCGATGCTGGTCGACGGTGTCACGAAGCTCGACAAGGTCAAGTACGGCGACAGCGCGCAGGCCGAGACGGTCCGCAAGATGGTCATCGCGATGTCGAAGGACATCCGCGTGCTCGTCATCAAGCTCGCCGACCGCCTCCACAACGCCCGCACGTGGGGCTTCGTGGAGTCAGCGTCCGCGACGCGCAAGGCCAAGGAGACGCTCGAGATCTACGCGCCGCTGGCGCACCGGCTCGGCATCCAGATGATCAAGCTGGAGCTCGAGGACCTCTCGTTCGCGGTGCTCCACCCGAAGCTCTACGTCGAGATCGACAGCCTCGTCAAGGAGCGGCAGCCGAAGCGCGAGCAGTTCGTGCAGAACGTCATCGGCACCTTGAAGAAGGACCTCAAGGCCGCGAAGATCCGTGGCGACGTGATGGGGCGCCCGAAGCAGTACTACTCGATCTACCAGAAGATGATCGTGCGCGGGCGCGAGTTCGACGAGATCTACGACCTCGTGGGCATCCGGGTGCTCGTCCCGACCGTCCGCGACTGCTACGCGATGCTCGGGTCCGTCCACGCCCGGTGGACGCCGCTGCCGGGTCGCTTCAAGGACTACATCGCGACGCCGAAGTTCAACCTCTACCAGTCGCTGCACACCACGGTGCTCGGGCCGCAGGGGCGGGCGGTCGAGATCCAGATCCGGACGCACGAGATGCACCAGCGCGCCGAGTTCGGTGTCGCCGCGCACTGGAAGTACAAGCAGCGGGTCACCGGTCGCGACGTCGACACCTCGAGCCAGGACGACCAGGACATGGCCTGGCTCGCCCACATCACGGACTGGCAGGCCGAGACCAGCGACCCGGGCGAGTTCCTCGACTCCCTCCGCTACGAGATCGGCGCGAAGGAGACCTACGTCTTCACCCCGCAGGGCAAGGTCATCGGCCTGCCCTCCGGCGCGACCCCGGTCGACTTCGCGTACGCCGTGCACACCGAGATCGGGCACCGCACCATGGGCGCCAAGGTCAACGGTCGGCTCGTCCCGCTCGAGAGCGCGCTGTCGAGCGGCGACGTCGTGGAGATCTTCACCTCGAAGAACCCCGACTCCGGCCCGAGCCAGGACTGGCTGCAGTTCGTGCGGAGCCCCCGCGCCCGGAACAAGATCAAGCAGTGGTTCACGAAGGAGCGCCGCGAGGAGGCGATCGAGCAGGGCCGCGACGCCATCGCACGCGCGATGCGGAAGCAGAACCTGCCGTTGCAGCGCATCCTCAGCCAGGACACCATCGCCGAGGTCGCCTCGTCGATGCGCTACGAGGACGTGTCCGCGCTCTACGCCGCGATCGGCGAGGGTCACGTGTCGACCCAGTCCGTGATCGAGAAGGTGCTCGGGAGCGTCCAGACCGAGACCGAGACGGACGAGCCAGAGCTCGCGTTCCCGCGACAGATCACCAGCCGGCAGCTGCGCAACAGCGACTCGGGCGTGCTCGTCCGCGGCGCCCCGGACATCCTCGTGAAGCTCGCGAAGTGCTGCACCCCGGTGCCGGGCGACCAGATCGTCGGCTTCATCACCCGCGGGCAGGGCGTGTCGGTGCACCAGGCGGCGTGTTCGAACGTCAAGTCGCTGATGAACGAGCCCGACCGGATGATCGAGGTCGAGTGGGCGCCGTCGTCGAAGTCGGTCTTCCTCGTGCAGATCCAGATCGAGGCGCTGGACCGTTCAGGCCTGCTCAGCGACGTCACACGGGTGCTGACCGACCACCACGTCAACATCCTCTCGGCGACGGTCTCGACGTCCTCCGACCGCCTGGCGCTCAGCCGGTTCGTGTTCGAGATGGGTGACACCACCCACCTCGACCGCGTGCTGAACGCCGTACGCCGGATCGACGCCGTGTACGACGTCTACCGCGTCAGCGCCGGCTGACGCGGCCCCGCGCCGGGCGCACAGAACACGGTGGCCATCCGCCGCTCCGCCTGGCGGGCCATCGGGACAACGCCGAGCCGTTCGAGGGCGTGCCGGAGGTCGTCGAGCGGTACGAGCCCGGTGGCGACCAGGCCCCGCACGGCGTCCTCGTCCGCCCGGTGCATGCGACCCGCGGACGGCCCCGGGGCCCGCAGCAGGTCGACCGCCGTGCGCAACGGGACCGTGAGGCGAAGCCCCGCCAGTTCCGTGACGTCCTCCGGAGCGAGTCCGACGTCACGGACCCGGACGGTCGGGTCGTCGACCCGCAACCGGACTCGTCCGGGCAGCACGCACTCGTGGGGGAGCGGCGACCGCGAGAGCGCTCCCCACACCCAGGCTGCGGTGCGGGTCGCGGCGACGAGCCGCCGGTCCGGCAGCGACCAGGCGGCGGCCGCGGCGCGCAGCGCCGCGTCCTGCGGCTCGGCCGGGGACGCCCAGCACTCGCCGACGGCGACGAGTTCGCCGGCCAGGACGGCCGCGCGGAGTTCTGCCTCCGGCCAGTCGTCGGTCGTCAGCAGGCGCGGTCGGGGCACCTCGTCATCCTGCCCGACGCGCGTGCTCCAGCCGGCCGCCTGTGGACAGGACGGGCGTGCCGGAGGGCTGCCGTGCCTCCCGGCCGCAGCGCGTCAGCGCCCGACGACGCCGCACGATCGCTCCCGGTCAGCGCAGCACGTCGGCGCGGTGCACGAGTGCCGCAGCGCCGATGAGCGGCCCGTCCTGCGACAGCCCGGTCGGGACGATCCGCACCTTCGTGACGAAGGGGAACTCGGCCCGCTCCGCGACCGCCTGCCGCGCGTACTCGAAGAGGTCGGGGGAGACGTGCGAGAAGCCGCCGCCGATCGCGACGACCTCGAGGTCGACCAGGCTCGTGGCGGCGGCGATCGCCTGCCCGAGCGCGCGACCGCTGCGCTGGACGGCGGCCACCGCGACCTCGTCACCCGCGGCGTACGCGGCCGCGAGCTCCTCGCCCGTCGTGCCGGTGAACCCCTGACGCTGCGCCCACGCGACCGTCTTTGGGCCGCTGGCAACGGCCTCGAGGCAGCCGGTCCCGCCGCAGGCGCACGGGTCGTCGAAGCCACCGCACTCGACGTGCCCGATGTGTCCGGCGTTGCCGGTGGGGCCGCTCACGGTCCGGCCGTGCAGGATCAGCCCGCCGCCGACGCCCGTCGACACGATCATGCCCATGACGTGGTCGGACCCCTGCGCGGCACCGACCCAGTGCTCCGCGAGCGTGATGGCGAGGCCGTCCATCCGGAGCGTCACCGGCACGCCGGCGGGGACGTGCTGCGCGACGCGGTCACGGAGCGGGTAGCCGCGCCAGACCGGCATGTTGAGCGGCGACACGAGACCGTTGACCTCGTCCACGGGGCCGGCCGACCCGATCCCGACACCGATGAGCGTCGCGTCCGCGGGCAGGGTCGCCAGGGTCGCGGTGACGACCTCGTCGACGGCGGCCTGCAGTTCGTCGGAGGTCCGGCCGGGGCCGGTCGGGCTGCGGTGCCGCGTCCCCGGCAGGACGACGCCCTGGTCGGTGACCAGGGCCGCCTCGACCTTGGTGCCGCCGAGGTCGACCGCCAGGGCGAGGGACGAGGACTGGGTGGTGCTGTCGGTCATGATCGCTCCGGTGCGACGGCCTGGAGGCTCACAGCACGTCCGGTGCGCACGCTGGCGCCCGGCGGGTGCTCGCCCCCGGGGGGGGGGGGGTGAGGGTCAGTAGGACGAGGTGTCGTCGCCGAGTGACGACGCGGCACCGGTCTCGGTGCGGTGCGCGAGCTCCTCCAGGATGCGGGCGGAGGCGCTCGTGCCGATGCGGTCCGCGCCGGCTGCGACCA
>NZ_BACW01000436.1:0-2733 GCF_000333315.1 Curtobacterium sp. B8 | reverse complement strand
GGCACGGCGCCGAGGTCTTCGTGCGCACCGCCATGATCGTGCGTGAGGACGAGCACCTCCTCTTCGGGTTCGAGACCACCGACGCGCTCCGCGTCTTCGACCTCCTCCGCAGCGTCTCCGGCGTCGGGCCCAAGTCCGCGCTCGGCGTCCTGGCACACATGGACCCCGGCCAGATCGCGACCGCCGTCGCGCACGAGGACGACGCCGCCTTCCGCAAGGTGTCCGGCATCGGCCCGAAGACCGCGAAGCTCATCACGGTCGCCCTCGCCGGCAAGCTCGCCGCGTTCGAGCAACCGGCCGCTGTGACACCCGGCTCGGCGACGGGTGCGCACCCGGCATCGGACGACGTCGTGATCGCCCTGGTCGGTCTCGGCTGGCGCGAGGACGCCGCCCGTTCCGCGGTCGACGCCGTGGTCACCGAGGACCCGGCCGCCGCGACGTTCGGCACGCAGGCACTGCTCCGTGCCGCACTCGGGGCCCTGCGTCCCGCCGGTGCCGGCCGGTGAGCGGCATCACGGCAGCGGGCGCCGAGTCGCAGGAGGAACTCGCGTTCGAAGGAGCGCTGCGTCCGCGGTCGCTCGACGAGTTCGTCGGACAGCGCAAGGTCCGGGGGCAGCTCGACCTCCTGCTGAAGGCCGCCGCGATGCAGGAGCGCACCCCCGACCACATCCTGATGGCCGGGCCGCCCGGGCTCGGCAAGACCACGCTCGCGATGATCGTGGCGCACGAGTCGGGCAGGCCCCTGCGGATGTCCAGCGGGCCGGCGATCCAGCACGCCGGTGACCTCGCCGCCGTGCTCTCGTCGCTCGTCCCCGGCGAGGTGCTCTTCATCGACGAGATCCACCGGATGGCGCGTTCGGCGGAGGAGATGCTCTACCTCGCGATGGAGGACTTCCGGATCGACGTCATGGTGGGCAAGGGCGCCGGGGCGACGAGCATCCCGCTCGACCTCGCGCCGTTCACCCTGGTCGGCGCCACGACCCGCTCCGGGCTCCTGCCGAACCCGCTCCGTGACCGCTTCGGCTTCACCGCGCACCTCGAGTTCTACGAGAAGGACGAGCTCGAGCAGGTGCTCATCCGCGCCGCCCACCTCCTCGAGCTCGACATCGACCGGACCGCCCTGCGTGAGATCGCCGGACGGAGTCGGGGGACCCCGCGCATCGCGAACCGGCTCCTGCGCCGCGTCCGCGACTTCACGCTCGTGCACCGACCGCGCGACGGCATGGCCGCGGTGCAGGGAGCGCTCGAGCTGTACGACGTCGACGAGCTCGGACTCGACCGGCTCGACCGGGCGGTGGTCGAGACGATGCTGACCCGGTTCGATGGGGGCCCGGTGGGCCTCAACACCCTCGCCGTGGCCGTCGGGGAAGAATCCGAGACCATCGAGTCCGTGGTGGAGCCGTTCCTCGTCCGGGTCGGTCTCGTGACACGGACGCCACGCGGTCGGATCGCCACACCCCAGGCCTGGCGGCACTTCGGCCTGGCGCCGGGGCAGACGTCGGGCGGCCCCTCGCTGTTCGACGACGCGGACTGAGCCGACCGCACTCCTCCGCACAGACTGTGCACGAGCCGGGTGGACAGGTTCCCGTCCGGCGCGTGCCCTAGACTGCTACGGCCCGAAACCGAGCAACCAGAGAAGGCATCGCATCATGGGTCAAGAAGTCGTCCTCATCGTCATCGTCGTGGCGTTCGCGGCCTTCATGTTCTACAACAGCCGCAAGCGCAAGAAGCAGCAGGCCGACCTCGCCACCAAGATGGTGCCGGGCGCGCAGGTCATGCTCTCGTTCGGCCTCTACGGCAAGCTCCTGTCGGTCGACGACGAGAAGGTCACCGCCGAGGTCGAGATCGCCCCGGGCACGATCGTGACCGTGCACCGTCAGACGCTCTCGCGCGTGGTCGACGAGACCGCGGACGACGTCGACACCGCCGTCGCGCCGGAGGACGAGCCGAAGCGCGTCACCGAGCTCAACGGTCAGCCGGTCATCGACGACCAGGCCCCGACCTACGGTGAGCGCACCGACGAGACGAACCGCAAGAACGACCACTGACAACCTGGGCTGCCGGGTCGTGAGACCCGGCGGCACCGCTCCTGCCGTCGGCTCCCGTCGTCGGTCCTGACAGAAAGACGAGACGACCGGTGGCACGATCGACACCCGTCAAGAAGGCGCTCCGCTCGCTCACCTGGTTGGTGATCCTGATGGCGGTCCTCGCGGGGCTCAACACCGCCGCGTCGATCCTGGCGAGCACCACCAAGGACGACACCGGGAAGTGGTTCGCCGGCGCGAGCTGGGTGCCGGAGCTGGCACTGGACCTCCAGGGCGGCACGCAGCTGACCCTGGCGGCGCAGAACACGGAGGGTGACTCGGTCACGAGCCAGCAGCTCAACCAGGCCGTCAACATCATCCGCCAGCGCATCAACGCGACGGGTGTGTCGGAGTCGCAGATCAACACCCAGGGGACGAACAACATCGTCGTCTCCATCCCGGGCAAGCCCGACAAGGCGACGATCGACCGGATCGAGGCCGCGGCGAAGCTGACGTTCCGCCCGGTGCTCTACACCGAGGCCGCGACGAACGCCGCGGTCGGCGGCAGCGGCTCCACCGCCTCACCCACGCCGTACACGCCGCCCGCGTCGCTCCAGGCGACGCCGAGCACGAAGCCGACGAACGGCAGCGACCTGTCGCAGGTGACCCCGGCGCTGCAGGCCCTGTACGACAACTACAACTGCAAGGC
>NZ_BACW01000437.1:0-8147 GCF_000333315.1 Curtobacterium sp. B8 | reverse complement strand
GCCCAGCGGGCGAGCTGGATCGCCGCGTGCCCGACGGCCCCGGCGCCACCCGCGACGAAGACCGTCTTGCCCGAGAGTGCGCCCGGCGCCAGGCGGTCCGGGCCGTGCTCGTGCGTGGTGAGTGCGCGGTGGGCGGTCATCGCGGGCACGCCGAGCGACGCTCCGACGTCGTGGCCGACCCTGTCGGGCAGGGGGACCGCGCGCTCGGCGGGGACGACGGTGTACTCCTGCGCCGTGCCGGTCGGTCGGTCGGACGCGGCCATGAACAGCCAGACTCGGTCACCGACCCGGAGGTCGTCGACCTCCGGACCGACAGCGTCGACGACGCCCGAGCCGTCCTGGTTCGGCGTGACCTCGGGGAACGGCAGACCGTCGCCGTAGGTACCGCCGGCGCGGGCCTTCCAGTCGGTGGGGTTGACGCCGGAGGTCACGATGCGGACGCGGACCTCGCCGGGCCCGGGCTCGGGGAGCGGGCGCTCCACGACGGTCAGGACGGACGAGTCACCGGGCTTCGAGTAGACGACTGATCGCATGTCCCCAGGCAACCACCCAGTCGGCGACGGGATTCCAGGCGAACGTCAGACACGCGGACGCGGACGCGCCCGCGCCCGCCGGCCTCACCGCGCGTCGTACTCCGCGCGCGACTCCGCGACGTCGTCCATGTGCTCGGTCGCCCAGCGCTCGAGTGGTTCGAGCACGTTCCGGAGGGAGCGACCCCGGTCCGTGAGTTCGTACTCGACGTGCGGCGGGATCTCGGGGAACACCGTTCGGGTGACGAGGCCGTCCCGCTCGAGCGCCCGCAGGGTCTGCGTCAGCATCTTCTGCGAGACCCCTTCGACGCGGTTCGCGATCGTGGAGTACCGCTGCGGGCCGTCGACGAGCGACCCGATGGTCAGGACGCTCCACCGGTCGCCGATGCGGTCGAGGAGCTGGCGCGACGGGCAGTCGGCCACGTAGGGGGTGTACTCCAGAGCGGACACGACGACCTCCGTTACGCACTGTCAGGTGCCTACTTACCGAAAGAGAGTAACACCCGTACAGTGAGTGACGCCGCGTCGTCAGCACGCCGCACGCACCAGCAGCACGACTCCACGAAAGGACTGCCATGACCAGCATCGTCGTCTTCGGAGGCACCGGGTACGCCGGCTCCGCCATCACCCGCGAGGCCCTCTCCCGCGGCATCGCCGTCACCGCCGTCGCGCGGGACACGTCGAAGCTCGAGCCGGCCGAGGGGCTGACGCTCGCGCAGGGCGACGCGTTCGACGAGGGCTTCGTCTCGGAGGTCACCGCGGGCGCGGACGTCATCGTCGTCTCGCTGCACGCCGTCCAGGCTGACGGGTCCGAGCTGAAGGACCGCTTCCAGCACTTCGTCGATGCGGCCTCGGCGGCCGGCGCGCGCCTCGGCATCGTCGGCGGCGCCGGGTCCCTCTTCGTCGCGGAGGGCGGCCCCCGCCTCTACGACACCCCCGACTTCCCGGACGCCTTCGCGGGCGAGGCGAAGAGCCACGGTGCGATCCTCGAGGCGCTGCAGGCCTCGGACACCGACGTCGACTGGTTCTACGTCAGCCCAGCGGCGGCGTTCGGCGGCTACAACCCGGGCGAGCGCACGGGCAGCTACCGCACCTCGGACGACGTTCTCCTCACCGACGCCGAGGGCAACTCGGACATCTCGGGCGAGGACTTCGCGATCGCGTTCGTCGACGAGATCGTCACGCCGGCGCACCACCAGGCGCGCTTCGGCGTCGCGTACTGACGCGACCGTTCGACGGCCTGGAGGCCCGTGGCGCCCCCGCCACGGGCCTCGCGTCCGTCCCGCCCTGTCGAGCGCACGTCAGGTCGCGTTCGCACTACCGAAGTCGCTTCGCACCGCGCGATCACGCGGTGCGAAGCGACTTTGGTTGTGCGGCGGCCCGCGCCGCGGGCGGCGCCACGCCGCGCGCGCCGCGCGCGCCGCGGCGCCGCGCGCCTCAGCGGTGCCCGACGATCGCGGGCACCGGCACGTGGTGCCGCATCCGCACCGCGAGGTGCAGGCCGCCCCGCCGCGCGAGCACGAGCGCGACGACCGCGGCCGCGGCCGCGGGCACGCCTCCCGCGACGACCATCCCCACGTGCGCCCCGAAGTGGTCCACCACCTGGCCCATCACCGGCCCGCCGATCGCCTGTCCGCCGAGCAGCACGAGGACGTACAGCGACATCACCCGGCCGCGGATCGCCACGTTCGAGGACAGCTGCACGAGCGAGTTCGACGCGGTCATGAACAGCAGCTGCGACATCCCGACGGCCACGAGTGCCACCGTGAACGGCGCGATGACCGGCACGAGCCCGGTGGCCACGAGCAGCACGCCCGTCCAGAACACCCCGCCGACGATCGTGCGGAGCCGCACCACCGCCCGCCGCGTGGACAGCAGCGCCCCGGCCAGGGCACCGATCGCGACCGCGGAGTTGAACACCCCGTAGCCACCGGCCCCGACGTCGTACACCTCGGACGCGAAGGCCGACAGCAGCACGGGCATCGTCAGCGCGAACACCGAGAAGAACGCCATGAGCACCACCGGCACGAGGATGGTCGGCTTGCGCATCGCGTACCGGAGCCCCTCGACGAGCTGCCCCTTGGTCCGGGGTGCCGGCGGGGTCCGGTGCAGTTCGGACACGCGGAGGAACCCGAGCGTCACGACCACCGCGGCGCACGCGACGGCGTTGACCCCGAACGACCAGCCTGCCCCGACGGCCACGAGGAGCGCCCCCGACAGGGCAGGCCCGATCATGCCGCCGAGCTGGAACACGCTCGAGTTGACGCTGATCGCGTTCCGGAGGTGCTGGTGGCCGACGATCTCCGTCACGAACACCTGGCGTGCCGGGTTGTCGACGACGGTGACCATGCCGACGAGGAACGCGATCACCCAGATGTGCCACGCCTCCACGACGCCGGTCAGGGTGAGCACGGCGAGCAGCAGCGACAGGACCGCGAACGCGCCCTGCGTCAGCATCATCAGCGCCCGCTTCGAGAACCGGTCGACGATGACCCCGCCGAAGAGGCCGAAGAAGAGCATCGGCGCGAACTGGCACGCCACGGTGATGCCGACCTGTGCCACCGACCCGGTCAGCTGGAGCACGAGCCAGTCCTGCGCGATCCGCTGCATCCACCCGGCGGTCATCGCCACGAGGTTCGTCGCCGTGAAGATCCGGAAGTTCGGCACCGACAGCGCGATGAGGGTGTGCCGCCACGGCGGACGTTCGGCGATGACGGGCAGTGGTTCGGTGGGCGGGGGGAGGGTCGTCGATGACGCACTCACGGCTGGGGTCTCCGAACATCGGGGGTGGAACGGTACCCGTTCGAAACTACTTGTCCGCAGCCCATTCGATCCCCGTATGGTTGCTATCAGTCCATTGCGATGTCGAATGAGGGGGTACCGCCGTGCTCGATCCGGTGCTGCTGCGGACCTTCCTCGCGGTCGCGGAGACGCAGAGCTTCACGGCGGCCGGGGTCCGACTCGGGATCAGCCAGCCGACGGTCTCGCAGCACGTGCGTCGCCTCGAGGCAGCGGTGGCACGGACCCTGGTCGCCCGGGACACCCGCGGGGTCACGCTCACGGACAACGGGGACGCGATGGCCGGGTTCGCGCGGACGATCCTCGCGGCACACGCGACGGCGGACGCGTACTTCTCCGGGGCGGCGACCCGCGGGCGGCTCCGCTTCGGCGCCGCCGACGACCTCGCGATCACCCAGCTGCCGCGCATCCTCCGGGACTTCCGGCGCCTGCACCCGCAGGTGAACCTCGAGCTCACGGTGAACCAGTCCGCGCCGCTGCTGCGCCGGGTGCACGCGGGCCAGCTCGACCTCGTCTTCATCAAGCAGACCGCGGGGGAGTCCGCCGAGGGCACCCGCGTCGCGACCGACCAGATGGTGTGGATGGCGCAGGACGGCATCGCGCTCGAAGCGGGCGAGCCGGTGCCGCTCATCGTCTACCAGGCGCCGAGCATCAGCCGGCAGATGGCGATCGACGCGCTCGAGGCCGCGGGGCGTACCTGGCGGATCACGTGCAACACCCGCGACGTGAACGGCGTGCTCGCGGCGGTGCGGGCGGGCATCGGCGTCGCGGTGTTCCCGCACTCGCTCATCCCGGCGGACCTCGTGAAGGTGTCGCAGCGGCTGGCGCTGCCGGACCTGCCCGCCGTCGACTACGTCCTCATCGCGAACCCGACGACGCAGCGGGAGCCCGTGGACGCCCTCACGAACGCGATCCTGTCCCGCGGCGTCATCCGCGCGGTCTGACGGCCTACGGCGCGACGGTCGGGACGGTCCCGGTCCCGGTGAGGTCGGGCAACGTGATGCCGGCCGCCGGCAGCAGCGCCGAGGCCACCGCCCACAGCAGCACCAGGGTGCCGACAGCGCCGAGCACGGCACCGAGCAGCGCGACGGGCCGCTGCCAGGTGGCGGTCCGGTCGCGGAGCACGACGATCGACACCACGAGAGCGAGCACGCCGAGGAGCACCCCGACCCAGTGCACGGTCGACGGCGCGGTGAACCACCATGCGGCCAGTCCGAGCGTGGCGAGTCCGGCCAGCGCTCCGAGGACGGCTCCGGGCGTCGCGCCGAGTCGCCGGGTGGTCGCCGGGTCCGCGGCGGTCGCCTCCGTCGGGCCTGCGCCGGAATGGAGGATCGGCTCGGTCGGGGCGGGTTCGCGCACCACGGGCGCGGCGACGGTCGGCGCCGCGTCGGCCTGCGTCGCTAGCGGGAGGCCCGGTCCGACAGCGGACGCGGGTGCGCCGGCGAGCGTCGCGGCGCCGGCGGACGCGTCCGGGGTCAGCGGCGGTGCGACAACACCCTGGCGGGCGGCGAACCGCGCGGGCGTGCGGTACCCGACGGGTCCGGTCGGCTCGGGTTCGGTGCCCTGCACGACCACGTGCTCGAGGCCCGGGACCGAGAAGCGCGGCTGCCCGACCGTCGGGACGGCCGGTGCCCGGGGAGCGACGGGGGCCGGAGCCGCCGCCGCGGGGGTGGCGAGCGGACCGGCGTCGACCGGGGAGACCGGTGCCGGGGATGCGGTCAGGAGCTGGTCGAACGGCAGGGTGTGCACCGCGGGGGAGGTCGGCGCCGGCGGCAGGAGGTCCTGGTCCGGCGGGAAGTCGGGGACGACGACGTCGGCGAGCGGGGCGGACCCACCGGCGACGTCGGCGAGCGGGGCGGACGCACCGGCGACGGGGTCCGCGGCCTCGACCTCGGCAGCGGCAGCAGCAGGAGCCGCGGCGGCGACGCCCGTGGGGGCCGGGGCCACGACCGCCGTGGGGCCGGCCACGGGCGGACCGGCCACGGGCGGACCGGCCACAGGCGGACCGGCCACGGGCAGGGCGGCGGCCCTCTTGGCGGGCGCGGGGCGTGCCTCCAGGCCGTCCTCCGGGGGAGCGGTGACCCAGGCGGGGACCGGCCGACGAGGTCGTTCGGACTCCGGCATGCGATGCGACGCCACTGCAGCTCCCTCCGCTGGTCTGATCCAGACTCAGTTGTATCGGGGAGCCCCCGGGCGGGCGCATCCCCAGTTCGGGGCCGTCCGCGGCCGGTCGCCGGTACGGTCGGGGCATGACCGGAATCGAACACCGTCCGCTCGGGCCCTCGGGGCTCGTCGTGTCCACCGTCGGCCTCGGCTGCAACAACTTCGGACGGCCGGGCACCGCCTCCGAGACGCAGGAGGGCACCGACGCGGTGGTGCATGCCGCACTCGACGCCGGGGTCACCCTGTTCGACTGCGCGGACATCTACGGCGGTCGTCCCGGCCTCAGCGAGGAGATGCTCGGGAAGGCCGTCGCCGGTCGCCGGGACGAGATCGTGCTCGCGACCAAGTTCGGCCTCGACATGCAGGGTGCGAACGGGCCGGACTGGGGAGTGCGCGGCTCGCGGCGCTACGTCCGGCTCGCGGTCGAGTCGTCGCTCCGACGCCTCGGGACGGACTGGATCGACCTGTACCAGATGCACGCGCCGGACAGCGTCACGCCGATCGAGGAGACGCTCTCCGTGCTCGACGACCTCGTCCGCGAGGGCAAGATCCGCTACGTCGGCCACTCGAACTTCGCCGGGTGGCAGATCGCCGAGGCCGAGCTCACCGCGTCGATCGCCGGCACCACGCAGTTCGTGTCGGCGCAGAACGAGTACAGCCCCCTGGCGCGCGGCGTCGAGGACGAGGTGCTCCCCGCCGTCCGGGCGTACGCCCTCGGGTTCCTGCCGTACTTCCCGCTGTACAACGGACTCCTCACGGGCAAGTACACGAAGGCGGGCGGACCGGCGGACGGACGCCTCAGCACGTCGAAGCCGCAGCTGCTGGCCGACGCCCCGTGGGACGTGCTCGACGAGTTCCAGCGGTTCTGCGACCAGCGGGGTGTGACGATGCTGCAGGCGACGTTCGCCTGGCTGCTGGCCCAGCCCGGACTGTCGAGCGTCATCGCGGGGGCGACGAAGCCGGAGCAGATCACGCAGAACGCCGAGGCCGGCGCCGCGTGGGCACCGTCCGAGGAGGACGTCACCGAGATGACCGTCATCTTCGACGGTGCGACCGCGCGGCGCTGAGGCGCGGCGGCGAGGCTCGCGGCGGCTGCGGAGAGTCTCGCGGCGGCGGCGGCGAGTCTCGCCGTGGGCGACCGTTCTCGCGCTCGCACGCGCGCGATCTGTCGCTCAGCGCGAGTCTCGCGGGCCGCCGACCCGGCCCGTGCCGACCTACTGGTCGCGGTACCGCTTCGCGGCGGCGAGCGCCTCACGGAGCTCGTCCGCGGTCAGGCGCGGACCGTACCCGGGGGTGTCGCGCTGGATGCGCCACCCCTCGGCGAGCGGCCCGGCGTCGACGACGTCGAACCCGAACGCGTCGATGAGCGCGGTGACGGTCTGCTTGGCGCCCTCGTCGTCACCGGCGATGACGAGTGCACGGCGGTCGGCCGTGCCCGCCGGGGTCGCGTGACCGGTGAGGTCCGCGGCGCCGATGTGGTTGAACGCCTTGACGACGTGCGAGGCGGGCAGGTGGGCCTGGAGGAGCTCCGCGGTGGTCGTCGTCTCGTCGTCGAGCGCCGCGATGTGCCCGTCGCGCTGCGGGTAGTAGTTGTTCGTGTCGATGACGACCTTGCCGGCGAGCGGCTCGACGGGGATGGTCTCGATCGCGGCGAGCGGGGTCGTGACGATGACGACCTCCCCGGCTGCCGCCGCCTCGTCGCGGGTCGCGGCACGTGCCGACGGGCCGAGCTCGTCCACCAGGTCGGTGAGCGTCTCCGGGCCGCGGGAGTTGGCGATCACCACCTCGTGGCCGTGCTGCACGGCGAGGCGTGCCAGCTGGGATCCGATGTTGCCTGCTCCGATGATGCCGATCGTGGTCATGCAGGACGCAACGCGCGGGAACGGGGTGCATTCCCGGGCCGGGCAGACGTCGGGCGAGCAGAACGCCGTTCCGGGAGCATGATGGCGGCATGACCGAGGAGTTCCGCCACGAGCCCGACGAGCACCGCTACGCCATGTACGTGGACGGCGAACTGGTGACCGTCCTCGACTACCGCGAGAACGGGGATGCGATCGCGTTCCCGCACACGTACACGGTGCCGAAGCACCGCGGCCACGGCTACGCCGCCGCGCTCGTCGAGCACACGGTCGACGAGGTCGAGCGGACGTCCGACAAGCGCGTCGTCCCGATGTGCTGGTTCGTCGGGCAGTGGTTCGACGAGCACCCGGAGCGGGCCGGGCTGCTCAGCCGCGGCGTGGCCGACTGACAGGACAGGACCCGACCGTGACGACCATCACCCCCTTCCTCTGGTACGACGACGAGGCACGGCAGGCCGCCGAGCACTACGTGTCGCTGTTCGCGGACTCGCGGATCGACAGCGTGGCGGAGACCCCGGACGGGCACGTCCTCGTGGTCGAGTTCACGCTGCTCGGCCGGCCCTACCGTGCGATGAACGGCGGACCGGGCCACCCGCACTCCGACGCGGTGTCGTTCCAGGTCGACGTCGACACCCAGGACGAGCTCGACCGGGTCTGGGACGCGCTCCTCGCCGACGGCGGCCGACCGTCCATGTGCGGCTGGCTGTTCGACCGCTGGGGTCTGGCGTGGCAGGTGACCCCGTCGATGATGGGGGAGCTCATGACGGGGTCGGGCGACCCCGCAGCGAACGCCCGC
>NZ_BACW01000438.1:0-1091 GCF_000333315.1 Curtobacterium sp. B8 | reverse complement strand
CGAGGTCGTGGGGCGCCAGGGCATCGGCGGCAAGGCGAGCGTCGTCGTGGTCGACGTCGAGGGCGAGCGCCTCGTGCTCGGGGTCACCGAGCACGGCGTGTCGCTCCTCACCAGCGGTGCGACCCCGGCACCGGAGCTCACCGTGGTGACCGCACCGGTCGTCCTGCCGGCCGCCCGCGCGGAAGCGGTCCGGCGTGACGCGGAACCGACCGCGTCGGCCGATGCGTTCCGTCGGGAGCTCGACGAGCACGTCGGAGCCGAGCCGCGCCTCCCGGTCGCCGCAGCGCCGCTGCCGATGCGCCCGCGCAACCGGCGTCCGCAGCGCACCGTCGTCCCCACCGCGGCGCAGCTGCAGGGGTCGATCCTGTCCGCGGACACGTGGCGGCAGGCCGCCGCCGCGCTGCGGAACCGGCGGGCCGGGTGACCGCGGCAGCGCTCCGGACGGCGAGGTCCCACCGGTTCGCGCGGTCCGGCCGGACCGTCGCGCTCGTCGTCCTCGGGCTCGCCGCGGTCGCCGGGTTCGTCATGCTCACCGCGACCGGCGCGCACGCCGCAGGGGTCGTCCAGCCGACTGCTCCCCCGACCCCGACCCCGCCCGCGAGCGGTGACTTCAGCGTCAGCGTGAACGGTCCGGACGGCACGCCGTCGTCCGCGGTCGTCACGCTCATCGGCATCACGCTGCTGAGCGTCGCCCCGGCCCTCATGCTGATGATGACGTCGTTCACGAAGATCTTCGTCGTCCTCGCGATGACCCGGAACGCACTCGCACTCCAGTCCATCCCGCCGAACCAGGTGCTCGCCGGCCTGGCGCTCTTCCTGTCGCTCTTCGTGATGGCGCCCGTGATCGGGCACATCAACGACGACGCCCTGCAGCCGTACCTCGCCGGCCACCTCGACTTCGCGCAGGCGGTCGAGGTCGGCACGAAGCCGCTGCGGACGTTCATGCTGCACCAGACGCGCGAGGAGGACGTGGCGCTCATCACCCGGGCGGCCGGTCAGGCGAACCCGAAGGACATGGCCGACGTGCCGATGACCACCGTGATCCCGGCGTTCATCATCTCCGAGCTCCGCAGCGCCTTCATCATCGGGTT
>NZ_BACW01000439.1:0-1375 GCF_000333315.1 Curtobacterium sp. B8 | reverse complement strand
ACGCCGCGTTCACGCTCTTCCTCCGGGACACGAGCCGGATGCAGCCGGCGGGACGACGGGTCGCGTCGGCCGAGGCGTTCCGCAACCTGCTCGCTCGCACCGCCCTGGCGATGCCGTCGCTCCCCCTCGTCGTCGGGGCGCTCGCGACCGGCGGGCCGGAGCGGAGCGCGCAGCTCCTCGACCTGCTCTTCCGCCGGTCGGAGCGCTACCTCGCCCGGGTGGCCGCCGACCGCGGGTGGGCCGCCGGAGCGCTGGCGCGCGACGTCCGGACGTTCTGGAGTGCGGCGTTCGGCGCCGCGCTGCTCCGTGCAGCCGGCGTCGCGGGCACTCCTGAGGACGTCGACCTCGCGTCGACCCTCTCGGTCACCGCCGTGCGATGACCGACCCGCGGCGTCACTCGCCGAAGCCGGACCGCACGAGCGCGACGAGGGCGTCCACTGCCTGCCGGGCGTCCGGACCGGACGCCTCGACCGAGACCGTCGCGCCCTTCGGCAGCGCCAACGCCATGATCGCGAGCAGGCTCTTCGCGTCGACGTCGTTCACCCGGACCCGCGCCTCGAAGCGCGCGGCCGTCTTCACGAACTCCGCAGCGGGCCGGGCGTGCAGCCCGCTCTCGTTCACCAGTTCGACCGCGGCCGACGCGACAGCGCCGTCGGAGGACCCGGCCGTCTCGTCGACTGCAGCCGGCGTGGGGTCCGGTGCCGTGCCTCCAGGCCGGTCCGTGTCGGGGGTGCCCGCGGCACTCGCGGCGGCCGTGAGCACCGCCGTGACGTCACCGCCGGTCTGGGCGGCGACCGCCGCGGCCACCGTGCCCTCGACGAGGGGTGCCGGCGAGACGTGGACACGCGCGCGGTCGTCCTCGTCGAGGAAGTCGAGCGCCGTGTCGGTCGTGAGGTAGGCCGACCCGAGGTCGCACAGGACGACGATCCCGTCGGCGTCGCGGAGTTCCTCGAGCCCGGCGGTGATCGCCTCGAACGACGTGCCGATCCCGCCGTCCTCGGTGCCGCCGGCCGCGACGAGCGGCACGTCCGCCGCCATCTGGCGCGCCAGCTCCACCGTGCCGGTCGCGACCGACGCGCTGTGCGAGACGACGAGGATGCCGACGGTCACGCGGCGTCCACCGCGGCGCGGAGGAGGTACACCGAGGACTGGGCCCCCGGGTCGCGGTGCCCGACGGCACGCTCGCCGAGGTAGCTCGCACGGCCCTTCCGCGCCACGAGGGCGTCCGTCGACTCGGCGCCGGTCGCCGCGGCGTCGGCCGCGGCCGCGAGGACCTGCTCCGGGCTGGCGCCCTCACCGGCGGCGGCAGCGGCCGCGTCGACCGCCGGGGTCCAGGCGTCGACCATGGTCTGTCGCCGACTCGGCCTGCCGCGGA
>NZ_BACW01000440.1:0-1725 GCF_000333315.1 Curtobacterium sp. B8 | reverse complement strand
GAGCGGCAGCGGGTGCAGGGCAGCCTCGGCGCCACCGGCGATGACGATGTCCGCTTCGCCGGTCGCGACGTGGCGGTAGGCCTCGGCGAGGGACTCGTCGAGGAGGCGCAGCGGGAGAGGTACGTACGGGCACCGCCGCGCGCGCCGAACTCCATCTCGATGGCGGCCGCGGGGCCGTTGGCCATGAGCATCGGGACCGTCATCGGCATGACCCGACGCGGGCCCTTCTCCCGGAGGGTGTCCCAGGCGTCGAGCAGGGTGTTGACGCCGCCGATGCCGGTCGCCCAGTCGACGATGAGGCGCTCGGGCACGACCGACTCGGCGTCGATGCCGGCGTCGGCCCACGCCTCACGGGCGGCGATGAGGGAGAGCTGCGACGACGGGTCGAGGCGCTTGGTCTCCGGACGGGTGAGCTGGTCGGTGACGAAGCGGCGCGCCTGGCCGGCGAACTCGACGGGGAGTTCGAGCTCCGCGTAGCGGGGGTCTTCGATGCGGGTGATGCCGGACTTCCCGGCCAGCAGCGCCTCCCACGTCTCCGGGGCGGTCGCGGCGAGGGGTGAGATGGCACCGATCCCGGTGACGACGACGGTCTTGTTGGTCATGGAACGACGTGTTCTTTCGTGAGGACGCCCGGCCGCTCGTGGCGGAGCCGGACGGAGCCGGTTCGGCCCGACGAACGTCGAGCCGGAGTGGACCGAGCTGTGTCGGTCCGGAGGTGGACGAGATGAGCGCCGCGGCCCGCGGCTGGTCAACCGGGGCCGCGGCGCTCAGGAAGCTCGCGTCAGGCCTGCGCCTTGACGATGTAGTCGACGGCGTCGCCCACGGTCTTGAGGTTCTTGACCTCTTCGTCCGGGATCTTCACGTCGAACTTCTCTTCGGCGTTCACGACGATGGTCATCATCGAGATCGAGTCGATGTCGAGGTCGTCGGTGAACGACTTGTCAGCGGCGACGGTGTCGGTCGCGATGCCGGTCTCGTCGTTGATCAGCTCGGCCAGGCCGGCGAGGACTTCTTCGTTGGACAGGGCCATGGGGATTCTCCTTGAGGGGGTGTCGTTTGACCGTGGACCAGCCTAGGGCACTCGCGCTGCGGGTGCCCGGAGGCGGGCCGGGATGGGGAACTAGGGGAGGACGACGACCTGCGCGCCGAAGACGAGACCGGCACCGAAGCCGATCTGCAGCGCGAGGCCGCCCGACAGCTCGGGGTGCTCCTCGAGCAGTCGGTGGGTCGCGAGCGGGATGCTCGCTGCCGACGTGTTGCCGGTGGTGGTGATGTCCCGCGCGATGGCCACCGTGTCCGGCAGACCGAGCTGCTTCGCGAACTCGTCGATGATCCGGATGTTCGCCTGGTGCGGCACGAACGCGGCGAGGTCCTCGGGGCGGATGCCGGCGGCCTCGATCGCCTCGCGGGCGACCTTGACCATCTCCCACACCGCCCAGCGGAAGACCGTCTGACCGGCCTGTCGCATGGTCGGACGCGGTGCGCCGGCAGCCCACTCGTTGTAGGTCGCGGTCATGCCGATCGCGTCCCACTTCGAGCCGTCGGAGCCCCAGATCGTCGGCGCGATGCCGGGGAAGTCGCTCGGGCCGATCACCGCGGCGCCCGCACCGTCGCCGAGGAGGAACGAGATCGAGCGGTCGGTCGGGTCGACGACGTCGCTGAGCTTCTCCGCACCGATCACGAGCACGGGTCGGCGAGGCCGGACTTGATGAACGATCGGCCTGG
>NZ_BACW01000441.1:0-4086 GCF_000333315.1 Curtobacterium sp. B8 | reverse complement strand
GTCTTCCGATGCCGTCCACTGCCGAGCTGCAGAGCATCTCCTCGCTCGAAGGCATGGCGTCCGGCTTGCCCGTGGTGGCGGCCGACTCGATGGCCCTCCCGCACCTGGTCGACGGCAACGGGTTCCTGTTCCGCCCCGGCGACGCGCACGACCTCGCCGCCAAGCTCACCGAGGTGCTCACGGCGTCGGACGAGGACTACGTGGCCATGCGGCAGCGGAGTCTCGAGATGATCCAGCCACACGACATCAACCGCACCCTCTCGACGTTCGAGGCGCTGTATCGTGGGGAGCCGGTGGCCTGACGGCCCCGGCGAGGGGCGGTAGCCAAGCTGGTCAAGGCAGTCGGCTCATAACCGAACGATCCGCGGGTTCGAGTCCCGCCCGCCCTACGATGTGACGCGGGTCCGAGCAGGACACTTCAAGCACGGCCCGCCCTACGATGTGACGCGGGTCCGAGCAGGACACTGAGGTACGGCCCGCCCTACGATGTGACGCGGGTCCGAGCAGGACGCTTCAGGCACGGCCCGCCATGCCCGATCCGAACCCGGTTCGGGCGAGTCCGCGAGACGAGGCCCGCCACCGTGCAGCTCCCCAAGCGCAAGCCCCACGACCACGACCCGCTCGGCCCGACGCCGAACGTCACGTTCGAGGTGACCCGTGGTGGCACCGGCGTGCGCGTCAACGCGTTCCGCATCGGGTTCATGGGTGCCATCGGCGTCCTCGTGGCCATCGTGGCCGGCACCGTCCTCCGCGAACTGAGCACGGTCCTCGTCTACATCGGCGTCGCGCTGTTCCTGGCGCTCGGCATCGACCCGCTCGTCTCGTTCCTCGAACGCCTGATCCCGCGGTGGTCGGCGATCCTCGCGGTGGTGGTCGCGGTGCTCGCGGCCTTCGTCGGCGTGATCTTCGCGGTCGTGCCGATCCTCGTCGAACAGGCCACGAACCTCATCCAGAACTTCCCGGGGATCATCCAGGACATCTCCCGGCAGGACTGGTTCCAGGACCTGTCGAAGCAGCTGGGCGGGGCGTTCGACGTGCAGCACGCCCTGCAGTCGGTCCAGTCCTTCGCCGAGGACCCGGGCAACCTGCTCAACCTCGGCGGTGGCATCCTCGCGGTCGGCGGCGGCATCCTCTCCGGGCTGACCGGCGCCCTCATCGTCCTGATCCTCATGCTCTACTTCCTCGCGTCGATGCGCGGGCTGAAGTCGATGACGTACCGCTTCGTCCCGGCCTCTCGGCGGGAGAACTTCGTGGACGTCAGCGAGCAGATCACGCAGGCGGTCGGCCGGTACGTCGTCGGGCAGATCTCGCAGGCGCTCATCAACGGCATCCTGAGCTTCTTCTTCCTGCTCATCATCGGCGCACCGTTGCCCGCGCTGCTGGCGTCGTTCGCGTTCCTCGGCTCGCTCATCCCGCTCGTCGGGACGCTGAGCGCCGCGATCGTCATCTCGCTGCTCTGCTTCTTCGCCTCGCCGGCCACGGCCCTCGCGGCAGCGATCTACTACCTCGTCTACATGCAGGTCGAGGCGTACGTCATCTCGCCCCGCATCATGTCGCGGGCGGTCCAGGTCCCGGGGGCGCTGGTCGTCATCGCCGCGGTCGCCGGCGGGACGATCGGCGGCGTCCTCGGTGCGCTCGTCGCGGTGCCCATCGCCGCGTCGCTCATCATCATCGTGCAGAAGGTCATCTACCCACGCCAAGACCAGGCATGACGACCTTCCCCGACCACGTCGCCGAGCGGGACCGCTGGGCCAGGAGTGCCCGCGGACCGCTCGCGCTCGTGAACGCACAGCGCGTCGACCTCGAGCAGCCGGTGTGGCCCGTGCCCGGTCGTTGGGCTCCCGCTCCGGGCGGCCTGACGGTCACCGCGGCGGTCGCCGACGGGGTCGTCGTCGACGGCGTCCCGGTGGACGGGACAGTCCTGGTCGCGAGCGACCAGGCGGTGGTGCCGTCGACCGTCGCGTTCCCGGACGGCCTCGCCGGCACCGTCGCCGACGGGACGCTCCGGGTCTGGGACCCGGCCTCCGAGGCGGTCACCCGGTTCGACCACATCGCCCGCTTCGCCGAGCAGGACCACTGGGTCACGTCCGGCAGGTTCGAACCGGTGGGCGACGGCCTGGAGGCACGGGCTGACGTCGTCGACGCGGCCGGCGTCCCGCTCGGGGTCGCCGGGATCGTCGCCACGACCGTCGCCGACGTCGCCGTGCGGCTGGTCGCCGTGCGCTCGGCCGCGTTCCGCGGCGCACCCCGGCTGCAGCTCATCGTGCAGGACGCCACGAGTGCGCTCCCGGAGGACGACCCCTCGAGCACCTACTCGATGGGCCGTTTCCTGTACCTGGATGATCCCGGAGCAGCGGGCGAGGTCGTCCTCGACTGGAACCGAGCGGTCCTCCCGCCCTGCGCGTTCTCCTACCAGTTCGCTTGCCCCATCCCGCCGGAGGAGAACCGCGTCCCGGTCGCGATCACCGCCGGGGAGCGGCACCCCGTGGACGCATCCGGAGCGGTTCTGCACTGAAGCGGGCGCCGACCTGGCGCTCCCAGCGGTGACGCTGCATAATGGGCGTGTCCGCAGGACATCACAATCGCATACCGATGGTTCCCGAACGCGATGCCGTTCGTCCAGGTCGATGGGGAAGTCGCACCTGACGAATCGGAGGAATCGTGAACGGAACGACGGCCGGAGTGCTCTACGTGCACTCCGCTCCACGCGCGCTCTGCCCGCACGTCGAATGGGCGGCTGGTCGCGCCATGAATCGTGCCGTGAACTTCTCGTGGCTCGACCAGCCCGCACAGGACGGCGCGCGGCGGACCGAGTTCACCTGGACCGGTTCGGTCGGGACGGGCGCTGCGATCGCCTCGGCGCTGCGCGGGTGGGAGCACCTCCGGTACGAGGTCACCGAGGAGCCGACGAGCGCCTCCGACGGCGGCCGGTGGATGCACACCCCCGACCTCGGGGTCTTCTACGCGCAGACCGACGTCACCGGCAACATGGTCGTCCCCGAGGACCGCGTCCGCTACGCGATGGAGGTCGCGGGCAGCAACGCGCTCGAACTCCACCGTGAGCTGCGGCTCGCCCTGGGCCAGGCCTGGGACGACGAGCTCGAGCCGTTCCGTCACGCCGCCGAGGGCAACCCCGTCGTCTGGCTCCACCGCGTCGGCTGACCGTCGCCCGCACGCCCTTCCTCCGCTCCGCCGAACGCCGCCCGGCCCCGTGCCCGGCGGCGTTCGTCGTCCCGCCGGCCCCGAGTCTCGGCGGACCCGCCCCGAGTCTCGCGCAGGGCGACCGTTCTCGCGCCGGACAGCCCGAGCAGTGTCGCGCAGCCCGAGTCTCGCGCAGGGCGACCGCGCAGGGCGAGTCTCGCGCAGGGCGACCGTTCTCGCGCCGGACAGCCCGAGCAGTGTCGCGCAGCGCGAGTCTCGCGCAGGGCGACCGCCCCGAGTCTCGCGCAGGGCGACCGTTCTCGCGCCGGACAGCCCGAGCAGTGTCGCGCAGCGCGAGTCTCGCGCAGGGCGACCGCGCAGGGCGAGTCTCGCGCAGGGCGACCGTTCTCGCGCCGGACAGCCCGAGCAGTGTCGCGCAGCGCGAGTCTCGGCGCCCGCGCGCCCAGACGCCCGGGCACCCGGGCGCCCGCGACCAGGCCGGCCACGCAACCGACGGAGGCCCGCCCCGACGACGCGGGGCGGGCCTCCAGGCCGGATCGGACGCGGCGCGCCCACCCGACGCGACTACACGTTGCGGAACGCCACCACGGCGTTGTGGCCGCCGAAGCCGAACGAGTTGCTCACCGCGAGCAGGTCGCCGTCCGGCAGCTGGCGCGGCTCGCGTGCCACGTCCATGACGATCTCCGGGTCCTGGTCGGTGAGGTTGATCGTCGGCGGCGCGACCCGGTTGTGCAGCGCGAGGACCGTGAACACGGCCTCGATCGCGCCGGCACCGCCGAGCAGGTGGCCCGTCGACGCCTTCGTGGCCGAGACCACGACGTCGTCGAGGTGGTCGCCGAACACGCGGCGCATGGCGTGGTACTCGGCGACGTCGCCCACCGGGGTCGAGGTGGCGTGCGCGTTGACGTGGACGACGTCCTCGCG
>NZ_BACW01000442.1:0-12931 GCF_000333315.1 Curtobacterium sp. B8 | reverse complement strand
ATGCCGAGCAGGGCGACGGACCGAAACGGGTGTTCAGCGGCTCCGTTCCACACGAGCACCACCGCCGCGGCGACCGGGAGGAGGACCGCCGTCCCGGGGTAGGCGGTGGTCTCGCTGTACGTGGTCGCCGCGAGCAGGATGCCCGCGAGGCCGGCCCACCCGAGCACCGCGGCGGTGTGTCCACGCACGAGCGCACCCCGGTGCACCGCGATCGCCGCCAGGCCCCCGGCGGCGAGCTCCCAGGCGCGGGACGGCAGGGAGAAGAAGGCCCACGGCTGGGACCGGTCGGTCAGCCCCACGGCGAGGGCCAGGGACAGCGCGACGAGCACGACGACAGCGCCGACGAGCAGCATCGTCCGTCGACGGGCCGACGACCGGCGTCCGAGTCGCCAGGCGAGCAGGAGGAACAGCGGCCACAGCAGGTAGAACTGCTCCTCGACCCCGAGCGACCAGTAGTGCTGGAACGGCGACGGAGCGGTCCCGGCGAGGTAGTCGGTGCCCTCCGACGCGAAGTAGAGGTTCGGCACCGACAGGAGCGACGCGACCGCCGCCTCGACGAGTTCGCCGCGAGCCAACGGCGGGACGAGCAGGAGCCCGACCCCCGCCGTGACGAGGGCGACGAGGAGTGCCGAGGGCAGGATGCGCCGGACCCGTCGTGCCCAGAACCCCGCGAGGTCGACCCGGCCCCGCCGCTCGAGCTCGCGCACCACGTGACCGGTGATGAGGAACCCGGAGATGACGAAGAAGACATCGACCCCGACGAACCCGCCACCGAACGCGAGCCGTGCGTGCTCGAGGAGCACGAGCAGGACGGCGCCGCCACGGAGGCCGTGCACGTCGTTCCGGAACGCGGGGGAAGAGCTGGTCATGTCGTCTCCGATCGGGGCTGCTCCACAAATACTATCATGTGATATATTTACATCGGCAACACACAGCTCCCGACGACAGGAACTCGACATGGACACCGCGAACCTCGTGAAGGTCTTCCGCAAGGGATGGCTGCTCATCGTGATCGGGCTGCTGCTCGGCGGGGGCGCCGGGCTCGCTGCAGCCGAGGTCGCGACGCCGGAGTACACCGCTGCGGTCAAGCTCTTCGTCGCGGTCCGCACGCCGGACGCCGCGTCCGCGACCGACGTGTCACAGGGCAACGCCGCGGCCCAGCAGAAGGTCCGCTCCTACGCGGACGTGGTCCTGACCGAGAGCATCCTGCAGCCGGTGATCGACGAGCTGCACCTCGACACGACCCCGACGGCGCTCGCACGCCGCGTGGAGCCGACGATCAACACGAACACCGTCGTGATGACGATCGCCGTCACCGACGCGTCGGCCGAGCGTTCGGCGCGGATCGCCGACGCGATCGGCACGAGCTTCATCCGTGTCATCGAGGGCCTCGAGAAGCCGAGCGCCGACGCGACGAGCCTGGTGCGCGCCTCGACGATCCAGAGCGCCGTGGTCCCGTCCGCGCCGTCCTCGCCGAACAAGCCGCTGCACCTCGCGGTCGGACTCGCGCTCGGCACGCTGCTCGGGTTCGGCGCCGCACTGCTCCGCAGCGTGGTCGACACCCGGGTGCACGGCCCGCGCGACGTCGCGGCGACGACGGAATCACCGATCCTCGCCACCCTCGGCTTCGACGGTGAGGCGAAGCGTCGACCGCTGATCGTCTCGGCGGACCCGCGCAACCCCCTCGCGGAGGCGTACCGCGCGCTCCGCACGAACCTGCAGTTCGTCGACCTCGGGGCCGGCAACGGCAGCTTCGTGGTGACCTCCGCGATGCCCAGCGAAGGCAAGACGACCTCGACCGCGAACCTCGCCATCGCCCTCGCCGAGACCGGCGCGCGCGTGGTGCTCATCGACGCCGACCTGCGCCGGCCGCGGGTCGCTGAAGTGATGGGGATCGAGAACGCCGCGGGTCTCACGGACCTCCTCATCGGACGAGCCGAGGTCCACGACGTCGTGCAGCCATGGGGTCGCACCAAGCTCGACGTGCTCCCGGCGGGGCTCGTCCCGCCGAACCCGAGCGAGCTGCTGGGATCCGCCGCGATGCAGGCGTTGCTGGAGCTCCTGACCGAGCAGTACGACCACGTGCTCCTGGACGCCCCGCCGCTCCTGCCGGTGACCGACGCCGCCGTGCTCGCGACCATGACCTCCGGCGCCGTCGTGGTCACCTCGGCCCGGAGCAGCCGCACGCCGCAGCTCCGTGCCGCGCTCGACCGGCTCGACCGGGTCGGTGCGTCCGTCCTCGGCGTCGTCGTCAGCATGGTCGCGTTCCGCGGCCGCGCGGGCTACGGCGGCGCGTACGGGTCCGCGTACGGCGCGTACTACGGCGGTACCGCGGCCATCGACATCACCGCTGCCGCCCCACGGCGCGGACGGCGGCTGCGCGACGCCGAGACAGCAGCGTTCCCGGTCGCGCCGGCGGTCCCGAACCGGTCGCACGGCGACGGTTCCGCGTGAGGGACGGCCTGCCCCGGACGGACGCACCGAGCGGGGCAGACCTCGTCCTCAGAGGAGCGCGGTGAAGGTCGAGTTCCGTTCGAGCCCCGTCGCTGCCGTCCACGCGGCTCGCTGCTCGATGCGCTCGGACCGCTGCCAGTGCAGGCGTGTGGTCGGAGCGAGCCGGATCGTGTTCTCGTCACTGCTCAGTCCGACGGGCACGCCGGCGTTGGCGTAGAGGTAGGCGTCCGAGGCACCGGTGAACTCGTTGCCCCGCATCGTGATCTGCGCCTGTACCGCGTCCGCGTAGAAGAGCACGTGCGACCCCTTGCCCGATCGGTCGAGGCGGACGCCGGCACTCCAGCTCGCCCCCGCTCGTGACGCCGTCGTCCCGCGCACACTGCACGTGGCCACCGCGCTCGGATCGGGGAGCCCCGACGACCAGTACTCGAACGTCTGCATGTTCCGGTCCGACACGTTGCCGGTGAACTCGACGTTCGACCAGGACGGTCCCGCCGTCACAGCCGGACCCTGGATCGTCATCGCCGTGTCCCAGCAGTCGACGATGGTGTTGCCGCTGATCAGGACGTCCGTGGCACCGCTCCAGACCTGCACGCCGTTGCCCATCCTGGAGACACCGTCCGAGGCGAGCCCGCCCCCGGCCTCGCCGACGATGCAGCTCGCGAGCGTGAAGCCCTGTGTGCGGACCGCCGAGCTCGCGGTCTGCACCGCGTTGCGTCCCGTTCCGAGGAACGCGAGGTCGCGGACGGTCGAACCGGAACGCCCCTCGAGGATCGGTTCCGCGACGGCCAGCCACACACGCCGGCCGCCGATGCTCGGGTTCTGCGCGCACCGCACCGTGACGATGGAGCCGAGCGAGGTGAACTGCCAGTCCTCGGTGAGCGCGGTGTTCGACGTCTTCCGGTCACCGTGCAGCGTGCTGCCGACCTTGAGGAACCCGATCTCCGTCGTCCAGCTGCTCACGTGACCGTGGTGGGTCCGGCCGATGTTCGCAGCGCTGAGGTCGACCTGCCAGAGCCCGTCGCCGACCTCGTGCCAGCACTGCTCGCCCTGGACGTACTTGTACGTGGTGATCACCGGGGCTTCGGGTTCGTCGCCCCAGGACTCGAACCGCAGCCCGCTCGTCGTTCCGGGCCGGACGATGCCGTGGAACCTCCGGCCACGACGGAAGCGCACCGTGCTGCCGGCTGCGACCGCGCCGGCCGCGATCGCCTGGTTCACGCGAGCGGTCGTCGCCCACGGGCGCGTCCGGCTGCCGTCGGCGGCATCGTCGCCACCCGTGGAGTCGACGAAGTACTCCGCGACCGCCGCGCGCGCCGGACTCGTCCAGACCGTCAGCGCTGCGGCGGCCAAGCCGGCGACGCCACCGGACAGCACCGTCCGTCGGCTCGGCCGTGATGCGCGTCGCGGTTCGTTGTGGTCGTCCATGTCGTTCCTCTCCGCGCCGCACTTGCGCAGCGCCGCGAGGACCCTACGGGCGTGACCGCGAGGGAGCCGAAGTGTCCGGATGTCACATGGACGGACGACCGCGCATCCGTCGCACGACCCGGCCACAGGCACGGAGGTCGCTCGCTCGGAGCCCGTAGAACGACCGTGGCGGGATGCCGTGTCGCTGCCACACCTGCAGGACGTTGAGCGAACTCGAGACGAACGAGCCGACCAGGGTGCCGATCGCTGCTCCGACGGCTCCGAGCACCGGGACGAGGAGCACGACGAGGGTCGTGTTGACCGACGCTGCGACGACGAGCGACCAGCTCCGCCGCCCGGGCGCACCCCGGGCACTGAGCGTGACCCCGGCGAGCGCGCCCTGGCCGCCGACCGCCGTGGCCAGGAGCAGGACGAGGCAGGCGGGCAGGGCGGCCGCGAACTCGGGTCCGAACACCACGGGAACCCACCACGAGACGGTGGCGGCGAGCACGGCGCTCACGAGGAGGGAGAGCGCCGACGAGATCCGCGACGCGGCGAGCATGCGTCGATCGTCGGCCTCCGCTGCGTCCGCCGCGAACGACACGTCGCGGACGGCGTTGCTGATGACGAGCGGGAGGTCGGCGACGTTGACGGCGACCACGTAGAGCCCGAGCTCGGCCGGACCGGACAGCGGCGTGATGAGCGCCTGGTCGAGCCGTGTGAGGAGCACGCCGGCCACCGACCCGAACCACACCCGTGCCCCGAAGGAGACCACCTCGCGCGTGCGTGCGTCCGTCGCCCCGTCGGGCCGCTCGACCGGACGCACACGGAGCAGCCCGAGGTACGCGACGGCGCCGACCACGGGTGCGAGCGCGAGGACGACGACCGCGCTCGGCACGTCGAGCGCGCCGATGACTGCCAAGGCCAGGAGCGCACCCAGCCGGACTCCCGCCGTGATGGCGCGTTCGACGGTGACGAGACGCCAGCGGTGACGTCCGCTCGCGACGGCCTGGAGCAGCGTCGTCAGGAGCGTCGGGACGAGCGCGACCGCGGCGGTCCCGACCAGCGGGACCAGGGTGTCGTCCCCGCCGCCGAAGAACGGCGCGCAGGCCACCAGTGCGCCCGTGACGGCGGCACCGGCGAGGACGAGGACACCTGCTGCGCGCCGCACGAACGCGCTCGTGAGCCACGGCTGCCGGGCGATCGTGCGGGTGACGGAAGCCGGGACCCCGAAGGTCGCGAGGGCCACGGCGAGGAACAGTGGAGCCGTGGCCGACGCAACCGCTCCCCGACCGTCCACCCCGAGGGCGAGGGCGAGGATCGGCGCCGTGGCGATCGAGGCGAGCGGCGGGAACGCGTTGCCGACGAGGGCTGCGAGGATGTTCCCCACACGGTTCTGGTGCCCGCCGGTCACCGCCGGACCCCGACGGTGGAGCGCGGGGCGGTCCCGGTCGGCAGGGCCGTGACCGGGTGGTCCTCGGGGCGTTCGGCACCGGCACCGGCCCCGGCCCCGGCCCTGGCCCTGGCCCCGGGGACGATCGCCAACAGCAGGAAGAGGAGCAGCCCGATCGGGGTGTTGGTGCTGAGCGAGTTGAAGCCGATGAGCGTGAGCAAGGTCAGGGCCGCCGCGAGACGCGCTCCGGGGACGGGCACTGGCCCCGCTCGTCGGGCGACGACGAGACCGATGAGTGCCGCGAAGAACAGCACGGCCGCGACCAGTCCGAAGTCGATGGAGAACATCAGGAACGGGTTCTCGAAGGTGTTCCCGATGAGGGCGTTGCGGGTGACCTGCTCGCTCGCCCCGAAGCCACGGCCGATGACGGCGGTCTCCCGCCACTGCTCGACTGCCAGCCCGATCGTCTTGAACCGCGCCGACGAGGAGCCGCCGTCGTCCTCGAGGCGATCGTTGACGATCGATCCTGCGGCGCTCCCGAGGAAGATCGCCAGACCGATCGCCGCAGCACCGAGCGCGGCGACCTTGCCGACCGCGCCGACACGCGACCGGAAGATCAGCACGACCACCGCGAGCACCGCCGCGAGGAGGGCGAAGCGCGAACCGGTCAGCGCCACCGCCACGACCAGCAGGACGGGGAGTGCGATCCTGGCCCAGGCCGCGCCGAGCGTGGCCGTCAGCGGGACGGCGGCCGACATCCACAAGGCAGCGACGAGCGGGTGGTCGAAGGTGCCGAGCATCCGGTCGAAGTCCGTCGTCCACCACCGGAGCCCTTCCAGCGTGCTCAGCCACGGCTGCGGCACGAAGCCCGACCAGACCCCGAGGACGAGGAGGGCCTCGCCGACGGCGACGAGGACGAGCGCCCGGGCGACGGCGCCCGGGAGTCCGGGTCGGTCCGTCGACCGTGCCCGGACGACCAGGAACAGCATCGTCGGGGCGATGAGCTGCAGCACGAGCGTCCCGAGGTCGCCCGCGCGCCCGGTGAACCAGGACGTCGCGATCGCGACCACGAAGAACACCAGGAGGACCGGCATGACGACGGTGTGGCGGACGAGCACCCGTCCGACCTGCCGAGGATCACGGGCGAGGGTCACGACGAGCAGCGCGATGCTGATCGTCGTCGCCGGGTGCCAGCTCGTCCCGAGGAGGGTCCGGACGACCTCGAAGGGCAGGAGCGCGGCGGAGACGACCACCGCGGCGATGCCCCACTGCGGCCGACGGACGGTCACGAGGGCGATCAGGAGCGACAGGGCGATCTGGACGAGGAACAGCACGGGGAGCCTCCTGGACGGGTTACTCCATTAGAACATGACATGTGTTATTTCATCAAGGGACCCACGCCCCGCGGAGAACGGTCTCGGCGTCCGTCGGCGACCACAGCGCGTCGCGGACCCGGTCGTTGCGGCCCGCCCGGACGTTCTGGTCGAGGAGGGCCGGCGAACGCCGCAGCCCACGGACCGGCCAGAACACGACTCCCTCGAGCGCGGTCACCGGCAGCACGGGCACCGCTGCTCGCAGCGACCGGTGGTGCAGCCAGGTGTCCGACGACCCCGGGGCGACCGACCGGAACCCGTCCCCGGCGTCACGCAGCGCATCCAGGAACGCCGGCGGGTACAGGACCCCCTTGACCCCGACCGCGTAGTTCCGCGGTGTGACCTCGTCCGTCGTGGCCCGTCCCCACCGGTCGTAGGGCAGGATCCGATCACCATCGACCGTGATCCGGTTGACACGGTGGGCGAGCACGACGTCCGGCCGACGCACGTGCTCGGCCGCGAGCGTCTCGAGCCACCTCCGCGGGTACAGGACGTCGTCGTCAGCAGTGACCATGGCGACGCGGTGGTGCGAGACCGAGCACGCGTAGGGGAAGTACTTCTTGTGCGGACCGAGATCGTCGCACGCCCGGAGCTCGACCCCACGGGCGGCCATGCGGCGCAGTGCCCGGGGAGGATCGGCGAGCAGGGCGTCGTCGTCGATCCACACGACGAGCCGCGACGGTCGCACCGTCCCGGCTCCGATGGACGCCAGCGCCAGGTGGACCGAGCGTGCGCGCGCTCCGTACGTCGTCAGGGAGACGACGGGACCGCCGGGCGCCGTCAGGGGACGCCGTCCGCACCGAGCCCGGACCGCCGCCGAGGTCATGTGCAGGTAGGACGCGAGGAGCCGCAGCGGATCACGAGGGAGGGGTCGCATGGGCAGGAGCGTAGACAGGTCGCGCGTCCCACTCCACCGGCCAGGATGTCATATGCACGAAGGGAGATCGCGGTCGGCCACCGGTATGGTCGACGTGTGCGATGGAGTCGAGTGGGCTGGCCCGCGGTCGGGTACGTCTCCTTCGAGGACGTCGAGGGCTACGCCGAGCACCTCGCCCGGCTGCTGACCGACGCGCCGCCGACCGTGGCCGCCCTCGCGTCGGTCACGTGGAACGAGGCCCGCGTCGAGCAATGGGACGCCGCTCCCCCGACGGACGACGGCAGCAGTACCGTGCGCGCGACGGTGGTCGTGCGGAACGATGAAGTGCTCGACACCCCGGACGGCCTCTGGAAGCGGTGGAACCACGCCCGCGTGACGCTCCGGTTCGAGCGAGCCGTGCTCGAACCGCTCGACACGCAGGTCCTCGACCTCCTCGCCGGAGACGTCCACGTCTCGCGCGGGGAGCTCGCGCACGTCGACGCCGACGTCTGGGAGCTCCGGCTCCTGCTCTCGCCCACGGGTGAGCTGGCGGTGCACTTCCGCGACGTCCAGGTCGCCGTCCGGTCGGTGCACGAGGACGAGTGGGCGCAGCTCGGACAGCGCCCGCAGCACGGTTGGCGCGGCCCGGTGCCGGACGGCTGGTTGGAGTGGGCGACCCCCGCGGTGCGGGCTGCCGGACACGGCGACGTCGGCGGGCTGTCGCTCGCGCTCGACGGCATCGGGAGCGACCCCGTGGGCATCGACGACGTCGACCCGCGCTGGGGCTTCGCGCCGCTGCACGCGTCGGCGTGGTTCGACCGGCGCGGCACCACGGAGGCCCTGCTCGAACGGGGCGCGGACGTGACGGTGCTCGACGCCGAGGGGCGCAGTGCCCTGGACCTGGCTCGCGAGCGCGGCTCGCGGAAGGCGGAGGAGGTCCTCCTCGCCTGGTTCGACGACCAGACCGCGGGGCTCCGCTTCACCGCGGACGACCCCACCTCCGACGAGTCGGCCGACTGAACCACCCTGGAGGCGCGACCCGCGTCGGGACGCAGGTCGCGCCTCCAGGCTGGTCGCGTCTCAGACGGTGAGCGTGTTCGCCTGCGCGACCCGCCCGTACCAGCGCGCCGAGTCCTTCGGCGTCCGCTCGAACGTCTCCGGGTCCCACGCGACGAGCCCGAAGGTCGGGCGGAAGCCCGACGCCCACTCGTAGTTGTCGAGGAGGGACCAGTGCTGGTAGCCGAGGACCTCGATGCCGTCCGCGATGCAGCGGTGGATGCCCTCGAGGGCGCCCTGCGTGTAGGCCACCCGGCGGGTGTCGTCGGCGGTGGCGATGCCGTTCTCGGTGATCATCAGCGGCACGTGGCCGGAGAGCTCCCATGCCGAACGGAGTCCGTCCGCGGCCGCCTCGGGGTAGAACTCCCAGCCGGTGAGGGTCGTCTCGACGTCGTCCGCGACCGGCAGCGGACCGTTCGGCCCGATGAACGTGCGGGTGTAGGCCTGCACGCCGAGGAAGTCGTCCCCCGCGGCCTGTTCGAGGTACCAGTCGTCGCGCGGGTACCCGTACTCGCGGAGCTTCGCGTCGGCACCGGGCTCGCCGTTCGACCGGAAGGCCTGCGTCGCGATCGTCCAGCCGGACTGCAGTCCGTCGACCTGTGCGAGCACCTCGCGGGACCGCTTGTGCGAGGCGAGCAGCTGGTCGGCCACGTGCAGGTCGGGGTTCGGCAGGCCGTACGCCACGAGGTTCGATGCGTCCTCACCCCCGGCGAGCATCGCGGCGATGTTCGGCTCGTTGATCGTGCAGACGTAGCGGACGCCGTCCTGCACCACGGGGAGCGCGGCCTCCGTGTAGCGGGCGAACAGGTCGGCCGCGTCGGGTGCTCGCCAGAAGCCGTCGCGCTCGAACCACCGCGGCACGGTGAAGTGCATGAGCGTGACGATCGGCTCGATGCCGGCCTCGTGGCAGGCGTCGACCATGCGGCGGTAGTGGTCGATCTCGGCGCCGGACACCCAGCCGCGCTCGGGCTCGATGCGCGCCCACTCGATGCTGAACCGGTAGGAGTTCAGGCCGAGGTCGGCGGCGATGCGGATGTCCTCGCGGTAGCGGTGGTAGCTGTCCGCGGCGTCGCCGGAGGGTTCGACGATGGTGGTGTCGGGCTCGTGCTCGTGCACCCACCAGTTGCTGTTGACGTTGTTGCCCTCGATCTGGTGGGCGGCGGTGGCGGCGCCCCAGAGGAAGCCGTCGGGGAACTGCAGCGTGGTGATGATGGGGCCTTTCAGTGGGCGGACAGGAAGCGGTCGAAGGTGTCGAGCGTCGCCGCCGGGTTCTCGACCTGCGGACCGTGGTAGCTCGTCGGGATGACCTCGTACGCGGCCCCGGTGTCCTCCGCCATCTGCCGCTGCCACGGGATCGGCCAGGCGCCGTCCCACTCGCCGTGCGTCACGAGCACCGGGAGGCCGGTCGCGCGGAGTTCGGCGGACGAGTCGGTGTGGTCCTCGAGGATGTGCCCGCCGGCGATGACACTCGCGGGGTCGTGCGCGTCGAAGCGGTCGCGGACGAAGCGCGGGTCGTCGGGGAGCTCCTCGTCGGGGCGGTAGGCCCAGAGCGGGTTCGTCGAGTCGAAGAGCTGGCGGAGGTTCCCGCCGGTGTCGTGCAGGATCGTCAGCTCGGCGACCTTGCGGTAGGGCCAGCCGTACGGTCCGGAGCAGAACTGCACGACGTCGCGGAAGGACTCCGGGGACGCGATGGCGGCCTCGCGGACGATCACGCCGCCGAGCGAGTGGCCGATGAGGTGCACGGGCGCACCGTCGTCGAGCAGGGCTGCGACCCGGACGACGTCGGCCGCTTCCTCGTCCAGCGTGTAGCCCTGCGGCCCGGACGCCCGCGCCGAGTCGGCCTGGCCGCGGCGGGTGATCGCCACTGCGGTCCAGCCGGCCCGGCCCAGGAGCGGCATGAAGGTCCGCCAGTCCTCCTTCGACCCGGTGTACCCGGGGACGATCAGGACGGTGCCCTTCGACTCGCCCGCAGGGACGACGCGGTACGCGGTGAGACGCCCGACGGGCAGGTCGATGCCGACGACGTCGACGCCCTCGGTGGTGGGCAGGTGGCCGAAGGCGGGGACGGTCGGGAAGTCGTGGAGCGTGGTCATGCCAGCAGTGCCCTTCGGGGGTTGGGCACCGCGTCGAGCAGCGCCACCGTGTACGGGTCCTGCGGGTCCTGCAGCACCTCGGCCGTGCGGCCCCGTTCCACCACGGCGCCGTCGTGCAGCACCATGATGTCGTCCGTGATGAGCCGGGCACTCAGCAGGTCGTGCGTGATGTAGAGGAGCGAGACGCCCCACTGCTCCCGGAGGTCTTCGAGCAGGGCGAGCACCCCGGCGCGGAGCGTGACGTCGAGCATCGAGACCGGCTCGTCGGCGATGATCACCTGCGGGTCGCTCGCGAGTGCCCGGGCGATGACCACGCGCTGCCGCTGCCCACCGGAGAGCTGGTGCGGGAGCTTCTGCGCGAACTGCTCCACGGGGGTCAGCCCGACCGTCTCGAGGAGTTCGAGCATCCGGCGCCGGGCGTCCCGGCCGCGGAGACCCGTGTAGTTCGCGATCGGACGGGACAGGATGTACTCGACGGTGTGCAGCGGGTTGAGCGCCGCGTACGGGTCCTGGAACACCATCTGCACCTCGGAGCGGAGGTCCTTCAGACCACGCCTGCCGAGCTCCGCCACGTCGACGTCGCCGAACCGGACCGTGCCGGTGGTCGGCTTCTCGACGCCGGTGAGCATCTTCGCGATCGTGGACTTGCCGGAGCCGGACTGCCCGACGAGGGCGAGCGACTGCCCGGGCTCGAGCGTGAACGAGACGTCGCGGACCGCCTGGACGGGCTGCTCGCCGCGACGCGGCGCCGGGTAGGTCTTCACGAGGTGGTCGACGACGATCGGGTTCCGGGCAGCGGACCGCTCCCGCGACCCCACCGTGCTGAAGGACGACGTGGTCTCCTGCCGGGTCGCGGTGCGCTGCGACCGGTCCGGGAACCCGGGCAGCGACACGACCTCGGCGCGCGGGTCGGCGTAGTGCGACAGCAGCATCTTCGTGTAGTCGTCTTGCGGGTCGCGCAGGGTCTCCATCGAGCCGCCGTCCTCGACGATGCGCCCTTCGTGCATCACGAGCACGCGCTCGGTGGCCTCGAGGACGATGCCGAGGTCGTGGCTGATGAGGATCGCCGTGAAGCCCTCGGACTGCTGGAGCTCGATGATCGTGTCCATCACCGCGTGCTGCACGAGGACGTCGAGCGCCGTGGTCGGCTCGTCGAACACCATGAGCCGCGGTTCGAGCGACAGGGCGAGGGCGATCGACACGCGCTGCCGCATGCCGCCGGAGAGCTCCCCGGGGTAGCGGGCGAGCATCGTGTCGGGGAGCTTCACCTTCTCGATGAGCTCCCGCATCCGGGCGTCCCAGCGCTCGCGCGGCACGTGGCCGTGAGCCCGGAAGACGTCGATGAAGTGGTTGCGGATCGTCCGCACCGGGTTGAGTGCGTTCATGCCCGACTGCAGCACCATCGCGAACCCGCCCTGGCGCTGCTGGCGGAGCGCTTCGTCGTCGAGGTCGCGGATGTCCTCGCCCGCGAAGACGATGCTGCCGCCGTTCGTCCGCGCCGGCGGCTTCTGCAGCCGGGTGAGCGCGTAGCCGAGGGTCGACTTGCCGGAGCCGGACTCCCCCACGAGGCCGACGAACTCGCCCTTCCGGAGTTGGAAGGACACGTGGTCGACGGCCTGGACGGCCTCCTGGCCGGCCGATTCGTACACGACCGACAGGTCGCGGACGTCCAGCAGGACGTCCTGCGTCACGCTCGTGGCGCGGTGCGGGTCGGACGGGAGGCGCGTGGCGGCGCCGTCCCGCGCCTCCCGTCCGTCCGATGCGTGCGTGGGTGCGCCGCTCATGCGGTGGCCTCCTTGCGCTTGCGACGCGCGCCCTCGCGCAGTCGCGGGTTGGACACGGCGTCGACGCCGAAGTTGATCAGGGTCAGGCTCATCGCCAGGAGGGCGATGCAGAGACCGGGGGCGAAGAGCAGGATCCACTGGCCCGTGAGCAGCGCGTTCGAGTTCTGCGCCCAGTAGAGGATCGTGCCCCAGCTGACGATCGACGAGTCCCCGAGTCCGAGGAACTCGAGGCCGGTCTCGGCGAGGATCGCGCTCGTCGCCGCACCGAAGAACGAGCCGACGATGAGGCTCGTCATGTTCGGCTGGATCTCGCGGAAGACGATGCGCGTCGCACCGTCGCCGGAGAACTGCGCGGTCGTCACGAAGTCACGGCTGCGGAGCGACTGCGTCTGGCTCCGGAGGACACGAGCGCCCCAGGCCCAGCCCGTCACGACGATCACGGCGATGATCACCGCGATGCCGCCGTTCTGCAGGTACCCGGCGATGACGATCATGATCGGCTGGCCGGGGATGAC